>DASSGT010000879.1:0-12427 GCA_035693345.1 Puia sp.
CTGATCATCCTGTATGTAAAAGACGAAGTCAGTTATGACCGTTTTCATGGAGGGGTTGACCGGATATACCGGATCACTTCCCAATCCTTTAATAAGAAAGAAAATAAGGTAAACAAGAATGGCAATTCCGGTTATTTACAAGGACCCCGTTTTACGGCAAATATTCCGGGGATTCAATCCTTTGTCCGGATACAGAGTCAGAGACGGGATTTTAAGAAGGGCACAGATATTACTTCGCATGAGTTGTTATATGTGGATTCGAATTTCTTTTCCATGTTCAGTTTTCCCCTGATGGAAGGAAATCCGAAAACCTGCCTCCGCGATCCGCATTCCGTGGTTCTTTCCGAGGATGAATCAAAAAAACAATTCGGGACGGTGCAGTCCATCGGTAAAACCATCATGATAAAGGATGAGGATAACTTCATTCCCTATACCGTAACGGGAGTCGCTAAAAAAAGTCCGCAGAATTCGTCCATAAAATTTCAAATCCTGCTTCCCATGAATGAACCGGTTGCAGACGCACAAAACAGCGAAAACTGGTTCAACTTTTTTTTAAACACTTTTGTCATATTGGCGCCCCATGCGGATGCGAAGACGGTTGAGGCTAAAATGAAAAAGTTTTATGATGAAGACACGAAAGAAGCCATAAAGAATCTGACCGTAAAATATGGTCCGGAAGCGGCAGACTGGAAGGCGGACTATCAGCTGCAGCCATTCCTGGACATGCATTTGAGTAAGGAGCTTGCCGCGAGTAATGGGCTGTCAGATGCCAGCAATCCGGTGTATTCCTATATTCTTTCCGGTATCGCCATCTTTATTTTACTGATTGCTTCCATCAATTTTGTCAACCTGACGATTGCCCGTTCAGTAAAGCGTGCAAAAGAGATCGGGATCCGGAAAGTGGTTGGGGGTGAAAGAAAGCAACTTATTTTTCAATTCCTGGGCGAATCGATACTACTCTGTCTGTTTGCCTTTTCACTGGCTGTGATGATCGTGCAACTTATACTGCCGGTATTCAATGATCTTTCCAATAAGGCACTGGCAATATCCTATTTGTTCGACATCAAATTGGTTGCAGGATATATTCTGTTATTTCTTTTAACTGCATTCCTGGCCGGTTTTTATCCGGCATTGGTCTTATCCGGTTTTAATCCTGTGCAGACATTATATAGCCGCTTTAACCTGAATGGTAAGAATTATTTGCAGAAGGGTTTGGTGGTCCTGCAGTTTTCACTCGCTTCTTTCCTGATCATTGCGACATTTACGATTTATAAACAATTCAATTATCTCACCACAGAGAAACTGGGATATGATGATTCCAATCTTATTGGCGTAGAGAAATGGGATTTAAAGCGTGATAAGGCGTCCTTATTCAAAGCAGAACTTTTAAAGAATCCCAATATTGTGGATGTAACATTTAAGAATGGGGGAAGCTGGGGTACGGTGGCAAAAGTAAATGATTCCGTTACCCAGTTTGCCTATGAAACGGTGGATGAATCCTATCTCCCCCTGCTTAAAATCGCTATCCTGCAGGGAAGAAATTTTTCAAAGGATTTTCCCGGGGATTCGACCCATTCCATCCTGGTAAATGAAACCTTCGCCAAAAAAGCGGGTTGGAAAAATCCAATTGGCCAGCAGGTCAATTTCTGGTATAATAATCAGAAATACACCGTGATTGGCGTGGTGAAAGATTACCATTACGAACCGTTGAATCAGGAAATTGGTTCGCAGCTGTTTACGATGAAAGCGGGAAATGATTATGGGATTTCCTACATCAAAATAAAACCGGGTTCTGAAACAGCGAGTCTGAAGACCATAGAACAGATATTTAAACGACTCTTTCCTGCGTCTCCTTATACCTATACATTTAAATCGGAGGAGAATTTTAAGAATTATGAAGCGGAACAGAAATGGAAGCAAATCATGCTTTTCAGCGCGGTGTTGACCATATTTATTTCCTGCATTGGTCTCTTTGGATTATCGGTATTATCCGCGGAAAGACGAACAAAGGAAATGGGTATTCGCAAAGTACTGGGCGCTTCGGTTCATCAGGTCGTGACTGTTCTTTCCAAAGACTTTGTGAAACTGGTGATCCTGGCATTGGGTGTTGCCATTCCCCTGGCATGGTATGCTGCAAATAAATGGCTGCAAAATTATCCTTACCGTATTGATCTGAACTGGCAAATTTTTGCCCTGGCAGGTGCTTTGGTTATTTTTATTGCACTGGCTACTGTCAGTTTTCAGGCAATCCGGACAGCCTTAGCAAATCCGGTGAACAGCCTTCGTTCGGAATGAAATGATTCTATTCACTTTCTTAAAATTTTCTCCATCGATTTCCCTTTCGCCAGTTCATCAATCAGTTTATCCAAATAACGTATCTTTTGTATGAGTTTGTCTTCTATTTCTTCCACACGGTAACCGCAAATGACTCCTGTAATTTTTGAAACATTTGGATTTAACCGTGGTGCCTCGGCAAAAAAAGTTTCAAAATCATTTTTTTTGTCGATCTGTTGTTGCAATGTTTGTTTATCGTATCCTGTCAGCCAATAAATAACAGTGTCTACTTCTTGCTTAGTGCGTCCCTTTGCCTCTGCCTTTTTTATATACAAAGGATAGACGCTTCCAAAAAGGAGCGCATATACCCGTTCTTTATTCATCTTATTTGAAATTGTCCATCAAAGATAATTTCCTGCATTGAAAACAATCTGGCACAGGCGCGGGAACAATGTCTGCGGATAAAAAAAGTTACGGGATAATATCGGGTATGTGGTTTTAGCAGTCTATTGTCCCTGCCAACCCGCAAGGGCCAGGAGCATAACGCCAGTTAAAAGTGCTGCTGCAATTAAATAGACGCGGACTGTTTCTCCGACATGGAGTGAGGATGGCTTTTTCATAAATTCGGATTGTTGGTACATTCATACAAGGACAAGTATGATGCCAGAAAATACATTCCAAGCCATTCATTATAAATGAGTTATAAAAAAATCATCTATATCAGATTAAAAAAAGCCTGTATAAATATTGCGATCAAATGAGGACCTGATGTCAATGTATAGAGTGCCGTTCTTTCCTTCTTTCCTTTCAAAGGAAACTCTCCCAGAGCGATTTGCCGATATCCTCCATTCAGTTGCATCCGCTCAAGCAGGTCGGAGGACAAAAGAATGTTTACTTTTTGATTATTGCATTCTCCCTGGATCCTCGAAGTGGTATTTAGTACATCGCCGGAAAAAACGATATCTTTTTTTATCACACCTATCTCACCTACAGTGGCCTCACCGATATGCAGGCCGGCTTTAAAAGCAGGAAGCAGATCATATTCCCGCATGTAATGTTCTTTTCTTTGTTCCAAAGCCTGCTGGATGCGGAAGAAGCACAGCAGGCAATTGTTGTCTGCGAGTCCTTTATCAACCGGCCAGGTTATCACAACCTCATCCCCTACATACTGGTAGATTTCGCCCTGGCTGTTCAGAATAGACTCAGTAATATCATGATATACGTCTTTCAGCAGCCCAAAGAATTTTTTGCTGTTCATTTTTTCAGCAATGGTTGTTGAAGACCTGAGGTCGAGGAACATAAAGATCCTTTCTTCCTGGCGCGGGTGGTAATACTTCCCTGTAAGGAATTTCCATAATACGCCCGGGCCAAATTTGTCACTCACCTGAAGCATGAACTGGGTACAGGAAACCAATAATCCAAACAGAAAAACATTGATGAAAAACGAAGGGGACAGAATGTTGAAGATTACATTATTCACCGAGCTGGATATAGCAGAAGAAAAATTTCCGCTAAAAGAAAAATAGACAAGATCTATAAAAAACAATCCGAATACAATGAGAGCAACATAGGTCAAAATAAAAAGAAGCCCGGAATTCAGGATTCCGAATGTGAAAGACCTTCTGCGGTAACGAGAACCCATTTTGAATACCAGCAAATACCCGCTCGCTAAACCACCAAATATCCCAAATACGAGACTCCCTGTGAATTCATGCCAGAATGGAAATGAACCCGATAATCTTTTCAGCGCAATGAGATCATAAATAAAAAAATATTGGCTGACAAATGAAATGCAACTGAAAATTACCCAACAAAAAGTAATGATCATTACTGTTCGCAAATTTTTCCGAAATCCCCTTCTCATTTTCATACTTCAAACTTCTGCCTCATTATGGCGAGAGCTAAAGAGTGAACATAATTTAATCCATTTAATTCAGATATGATTTTCTTTCGTCAGAACTATACTACAGTAGGCTTCTTTCCGTAAGGATTCGCATACTGATTTAATGATTGAAGGTAGCCAGAGTAAGCAATGATTCAGTGGGTCTGATCAGGGAGGTTATTGCTTCAGAAATTTGGCAGTATACGAGTTATTTCTCTGAGATGCTTTCAGGAAATATTCACCCATGCCCAACTTTGAAACATCGATGTTGAATACTTCACTTCCGGTGATCAGTGTTTTTACCAGCTGGCCGGAGGTATTGAAAATTGAGATTTCAGCCTGGCCCATGGTTGGCAAAGAGACATGTATCGAACTATTCGCCATGGTAGGCATCAAAGAGATGGCCGCCGTTTGAGCAGAAGTAACGAACAACACTTTTGAGTAATCATATTGGCCGTCGTAATAAATGATTTTTAGATGATAGTACCGATCTCCGTTCGTTTTTGTCTGATCGATGAAAGTATATAAATAGCCGCCCTCACTGACTGACATTGAAGGAATCATTCCTACAGGTTGCCAGACGGAATTCCCGTTCTCTCTCGATTCGATTTCAAAAGATTTTATATTCTCTTCATTTTCTGTTCTCCAGTTTAAAACCACATGCTGATTTTGCTGTGAGCTATAAAAGGAAACCAGGGTCAAAGGCAGTAAACCCGAACCCGATCCGCTGTTACTAAAATAGAAAGGACCCGTAGTAGAGAATGGCCCTGCATATGAAGTAGAAGGAAAAACAAGTTTAGCCCCGCTATTACCTCCGGTAATGCTGCCTCCTGAATAAATGTTTACCAAAGAGGCTGATGCCAGATCTATTTTTGAGCCATTTGTAAACTGCAGCGTTCCGAAAATATCGAGGTTACCAATATCGGCCAGATTATTAGCATTGACTGTGACTGTCATTCCGGCACCAATCGTCACATTATCTGCGGTGCCAGGAGCATGTCCACAACTCCAGGTGCCATTCGTTTCCCAGTCTCCGGTTCCGTTTGCAGCACAGGAGCCCGCTTTCACATAAATACTAATCAACATCAGGCCCAGGCAACAAATCTTTTTCACGCAGTTTAATTTACTAGTTGGAGATATACTCGTCCTTTGAGAGCACTAAGGGATTACAACTATGTTGCCAATTGACGGTTTGTGTAAGCGGGCAACAGGTAAATCGACGGGGGCATGTATAAGGCCCTGATAATAAGATAATGACACAAACGGAAGAGTTATTTCATCCGGCCATTTTTTGAAGGCAGGCTCCGCGAATTTGAATGAATCATCCCAAAAGGGGAAATAAAATCTAAATAGAAGACTGGTAATCTTTAACTACTTAAGTATTTTCTCTACCCATTTCTTTGTTTCATTTACCAGGATTGACATGGTATCCGTTTTACCAGCCTTAAAAGAATGATCTGCTCCTTCCAGTTTTATCAGGGTGGACTTGGGTAAAGATTCGCATACTGTTTTAATAAGTGCCCAGGTAGCCAGGGTATCTTTACTGCCCTGCAAAAAAAGCATGGGTATTTTAAGCGCTTTTAGATGTTCGGCGCGCTCAGTGGAAGGTTTGCCGGATGGATGAAGTGGAAAACCATAGAAAATAATGCCGTGCACAGGACTATCCGGATGTTCTGCCAGGTATTGCGAGCTCATTCTACCTCCGAAAGATTTGCCCGAAGCAAATAGTGGCAGTTTGGGGTTTAATTCATGCGCCTTCGTAATGGCCGCTTCAATTGTCTGGTGAGCAACGGCCGGAGAATCAGGTCTGAATTTCTTGTTTTCCGCAAAGGGAAAATTAAACCGTAAGGTTGCAATCCCAACTTTTGAAAGAGATTCTGCCAGCGTTTCCATAAACGAATGGTCCATACCCGCCCCGGCTCCATGTGCCAGCGTAAAAATGCATTTTGGTTTGTCAGGAGCCATGTATTTGGCCGAGACGATACCTGCCGAAGGGGAAACTTTTAATTTGAAGGATTTTGTAGTCATATTGGCGTCCAAATTTAAATCATCTCCGCACTTCACATGCTTATAAATTGGTCATCTGATCGGGCAAAGTTATTACCATTACTGATCCGGATGAAAAACCCGGTCTTTTTGTAAACTTATAAAAAGCACGGGCAGGACCGATCCCGATACAAAAAGTGCCATCCGGGGATATCTGGGAGTTCTCAGGAATTCGTCACAGACCGGTGACAGGAATATTTTTATTACGCGTGCAAAAAGCACATGTATTTTCAGCTCTTTTATGTAATTTAATATCTGTTCATTCACAGGGGCTTTCTTAATCTTCACTAAAACTTTACACATGAGAAAAATAAATCGTTTAGAAATCCGTATTTGCCTGTCCCTCGCAGGTCTGTGTCTATTGTTTAGCTGCTCGAAGACCAGCGTAAACGGAAATTCATCATCTGACAACTCCAATGCGATCCAAACGCACGTATATGGTTTGTTCCCGGTTTCGGATGAAGAAATGAAGAATGTTCCGCTATTCACACCTGAAATTTTGAATGGCGGTAAAATAACAAACGGACTGAGTTATGCAGGCACGCTACCTTCCAGTTACCTGATGACCACTCCGGCAATCAGAGACCAGGGCCAGATTGGCTCCTGCACTGGTTTCTGCGGTACTGAAGCAAATGAAATACTTAAGTACTATGCAAAAGGCGGAGCGGTCGCTGCACAGCCTGTCATCAATTCAACGTCCAGCGCTATTGCAGCCGTAAATGCCAACAAATTCAGCAACCCGACCAGCTTTTTCGGCACCAGTGGAGCACTGGCTCCGCTCTTCTTATATTATGTAGAACGGGTTAAAATCGAACGCAGGTCTATTTCTTCCGATCCGGGCGCCAATATGGTGAATATCGGCCAGGCACTGCAGGGGTTGACAAACAATTCCGGAACTGGTAGTGCAATCAGTCCATATGGTGAAAGCCTGGAAAATCTTTATCCTTACCCGAGTACATTGAATTCCCAGGGATACAATATTGCATCACCTACTTCCAGACAATTTAGAACTGCACCAGGTTCAAGTGCCATCAGTAATGCAGTTACTTTCACGATTGCCAAAGAAGGCGGTTCTACAACAACATCCGGATCAACAACTGCCGGTTACTATTATATTGCGGGAACAGGCGATGTTACCGAAGTAAATAATTGCAAATATGCCATTCTGAACAACAAACCGGTATTAATGGGCTTCACCGTTTATGATAATTCTTCCTATTCGGTATTTGAAGGCCTCAATACTACGAGTTATGTTTACAACCCATTGACCAATGGCAGTATCACCAAAGGGTTGAGTGCATTGGGCGGACATGCTGTTCCCCTCGTTGGCTATTTCGATGACGGAACTGCTTCGACCAGTGCCACCGGTGGAGGTTATTTCATCGTGCAAAACTCCTGGGGTACACCATGGGGCTATCATGGACATTTCTTATTGCCTTATTCGGTATTACGAAACAGTTCGGTCGTTGGCAATAACAATTTGTTCGTATTGGTTCAATAATTTAAAGAGATTGAGTTAAAGAATTGACCGATTCATGTGAGCTATGAAAGTTTGCTCTGGTCAAACCCATATCGTATTGCCTCTTTTAGTATATCGATATTTATATCTTTTAACGTCTTGAACTTAATGCAATAGCCAGTTACACTTGCTTTGCCTAATTTTTTTCCAAACGTATTGGCCAGGTAACTCTTATCCTTTATACCAAGGATATAGACAGAGATACCAGTTGTGTTAGCACTCAAACCAATTTGAAAAAACTCTTTGGTTGATCCATCAGCATATTTTATTGTGTAAAATCCATATCCAATATTTGGATTACTAACTGTTTTATTTTCGCTGTTTTTCCCATCGACGAACCATAATTTACATGCTGGTGACACCTGTAGTGTGAGCTGGTGCAATGCCTGCATTTCACTGCGTTTTGGTTCCGGCTGGCTGGTAATATACTTTTTAATTTGTTCCTGGACGTTCATATAAATGGTTAATTTGTTCCGTCCGCTATTTCACGGCTAACCCTTTGTAGCCGGCAGCGTTTTATAAACGGTCAATGCATTTACGATTTTTCATAATGAAGTGCAATAACGCCAATTGCAAAAGTTTTAGACTCCACAAGTTTCAAATTAGTCGTCCCGGTAATATCTTTAAACAGCGGCATGCCTTTTCCTAATATAATTGGATTTACAAAAAGCCAAAACTCGTCAATGAGTCCCTGATTCAATAACGACTGTGAAGCGCCAGGACTTCCAAATATTAAAATATTTTTCCCTTCCCGCTGTTTTATTGTATTAATGTTGTCCGAAAGATGGTCACTGATTATTTTGGTATTATGTAATCCGGTTTCCTGCATCGTTTTGGATAACACAACTTTCGAAACTTTGTTGTACCAGCTTGAATGTTCTTTGTCGTGTCTTGATGCATTTGGCTTTTCACCGGCTTTTGGCCAATAACTTTGCATCATCTCATAAGTTACACGCCCATAGAGAGCGGTGTCAGACTGGGCTGTCATGGTTGCAACAAAGTCGAACATTGCCTCATCCAGTTTTATCCAATTCATTTCTCCGTTAGGACCTGCAACAAAGCCATCCAGTGAAGTGTGCATGAAGAATATTAATTTTCTCATTTCATAGATTTATGAATTAATAATCATTTGTACGCTAACGTCTTTTAGAATGTTGGCCTGTTTCTGCGGGCAATACTCAAATTTATTATATAAGGAGTTTTGGAAATAAAGATATTTAACCAAAACCGGGCTATTCATAGTGATTGATTTGACCGGTAGATGCATGTACTGCTTTCCATTGATAACTATCAGGGTCCATAGATTTTTTGCGGCTGGTTAACAGTTCAATAGGCACATGTATAAATCTGTCGTGCATATATCCAATAACCAACCCTGTTTTCCCGGCCATTGCTGCATGAGCAGCGTTACGGGCAAATATATCGCAGAGTATAGCATCTGCTGAATTGGCCGCACTGCTGCGTACCAGATAACTTGGATCAATGTAGCGCATCACTATAGGAATATTTTCACTTCTGAAATATTTTTCAATACGATCCCGCAGAAATAATCCTATGTCTTTGGCCTTTATGTTTCCGGAGTCGTCTTTTTTTACTTCATCTACAGTAAATAGATTCTGACCGGCCCCTTCGGCTACCACGATGAGTGCATGTGAACGATTAATAATACGTTCTTTTAAAGCAGCAAGAAATCCATTTGGACCCTCCAGTTTAAAAGGCAACTCAGGAAGAAGGGCAAAGTTTACTTCCTGGCTGGCAACCGTTGCACCGGCGGCCACAAATCCTGCATGCCTCCCCATGAGTTTTACAAGCGCAATGCCATTCTCGACACTTTGTGCTTCGTTATGTGCATGACTCAGGACTTTACTCGCTTCCGATATCGCAGTCAGATAGCCGAAAGTTCTTGCTACAAAAGCCACATCATTATCAATTGTTTTTGGAATGCCAACGACCGCCAGGGGATAGTTTCGCTTCCTGGCTTCCTGGAACAATTCATTACCACCTCGCTGGGTTCCATCACCACCTACGGTAAAGATCATATTTACTCCCCGTCGAATTAGGTTGTCAACTGCAATACTTATATCCACCGGGCCTCTCGAAGTACCCAAAACTGTTCCACCTTCTTTATGAATTTTATTGACAAATTCAGGAGTAAGCACAACGGGCTCTTTCCCTTTAAAAGGATCCAAACCCTGGTAACCTCCACGAAAACCAAGCACCTTTTTCACTCCATAAGCGTAATGAAGTTCCTGAAATATCGATCGTATAACATTATTCAGACCGGGACAAAGGCCACCACAAGTAACAATCCCTGCGCATGTGTGCTTTGGATCAAAAAATATTTTTGCGCGAGGTCCTGCTAATTCGAATTCCAACTCTTCTTTTTCAGTTGATGTCGGATCTCTTACAATATTTTCAGGAATGTGAAGACTATCGCTGATACTATATGGTATTGGAGATTCAAATTTCGCCTCCCCCAAAACAGTTATATTCATTGCCCTGATTGATTTAAACTTTTTAAATGAAGTTACTATGTTATGGCTTCGATTCTGTAGATTTCTGATACGTTCATGAATTGGTTTCGTTTCCAGGCAGCGTCACGATCACTGATGCTTTATTTCCCGGCAGATCGCTTGCCGTAGCCGTTATCTTTGAGCCGGCGAATGATTCGTTAGCGGCCGTAACCGCATACAACCAGTCAACCATATTTATTTGCATGATGGCATCCCCCTGTTCAATGAGATGACCGTTTGCATTATGTATACATACTTGAACGGCCTTCACCCTGAAATCGTCGGTGGCTTCTATGATCAGGTGGTCACCGGTCTGGCCATGATAATTTCCCGCATCCACTTTCCCGATTTTTGGAGGACGACTGGCATCGGTGACCGCCCTGTTAAAAGCTGTTCTGCCTGGTTTTGCTGCGGCGGCATAGGCCGCTTTGATAACCGGGTCTTTTATTGCTGCTTTTGCATACTGAATATATTCGGCAAAACGTTCTTTTACTGCAACCTGTTCTTTTGAATCGGGTACAGAGGGCTTGGCACGAATCTTTCTTAGAAAAGTTTTCTTACCCCGTCTGTGAAAAGTACCTATTCCCGCAAATGTGCCTGAAAGGCCTTGTACAACGAAGTTGTCCTTTGATTCTGGCATATATTTCTTTTTAATTCTATCATTTTTAGGTTTTTGGTTCCGCACTCGTTCCGCACTCGTTCTGCACTGGTTCCGCACTCGTTCGGCAGAATAAATTCGTCTTAATATCGTCTGAAATGCAGTTGCTCCCAGCCAGCCATCCGCAGGCGGATCGTATATCATTACGAATACAAACCTGGGTATTTAATTTGAGAACATTTCGGAGCCTCCGAAAGATTTATTTAAAAAACCTGCGTGGATTCAGGATAGCGGATGGATTATCATGCACTTTGCATCTTAGGAATAGCAGGAATCAGCCCATGCTTTGTCATTACAAGCTTTAATTTTTCGAGGTTGGGAGGACCGCCCGCATTTAATAATTCCGCAATCTCTTTGAAGAAGATGGGACCGAGCAATGCCGGAGTAATGACTGCCAATGCTTTGGCATCCACTTGTTTTAAATTGTCAAAACCATGAATAGCGCCACGGGGAATAAAAAAAGTTTCACCCGGAGCAATGTCTATCGCTTTGCCATCTACAGTAAAAGTGATGATGCCTGCTAATCCATAAATAGTTTCATCGAAGTTTTCATGGTAGTGAGGTATGGGTACTTTTGCATCTACTGGCACTGTAAATTCAAACATGGCTGCCGAGCCATTTGTATCCGCTGCTTCTAAAAGGAAGTCAATAGTAACTTTGCCCACTTCAATTGTTTCTTTTTTCATAATAATAATTTTTTATGGGCCCAAGGTACCGGGCCGAAAATCCAAAGTCCTTGATTTGAGATAAGAAATTATTTTTCAGCAATTTTTTTTCTAATGCGACTCAGGGTCTCCGGTGTCATGGCTAAATAAGCAGCTATATGATAGAGCGGTATCCGTTGTAACAATAGAGGTTCTTCTTTTATAAAACGCAGATATTTTTCTTCGGGAGTTTCAACAGTCGCTTCGGCAAGTCTTTTTTTCAACATGTAGTTCGTGTCCTGCTGTGCTCTTATAAAACCCATTGTAAAGGATTGAATATGGGTTACTGCATATATCCAGTTCTTTTGATTTATGATTTGTAGTTTACTGTTTTCAAGTGCCTGCAGGCATAGTTCAGTTGGCTTATTATCCAGGAAACTGACCAGTTCACTGCACCATCCGTCTTCCATTTTAATATAAATAGTACGCTCCTCCCCGTTATTATTAATATAATACTGTCTCAGACAACCTTGTTCTATAAAGTAAACATATCTGGCAATCTCTCCCGAACGAAAAAGATGTTCATTTTTTTTTACCTCCAATGGTTCAAATAATTGAATAATCTTTGCGCAATCTTTGTCAGAGACTTTATATACCTGTCTAAATTGAGTCAAAAGTGGGAAGCTGTCCATAATATTTTAGACTACATCTTATCGCTAAGTCTCTAATTTTACGACATGTAAACTGATACGCTACATGGTTGAAACCGGTGAACCATTATTTTGCATCCACATGCCTGCTAGTTTATACGTTAACGACAGTACAATAGCGCCTGTAAACAAACCGATGAAACCCGAAAGCATAAATCCGCCAAGAGCGCCAATGAAAATG
>DASSGT010000880.1:0-2498 GCA_035693345.1 Puia sp.
CAGGGACGATATGAAAAAGGATCCGACGGGTACGCTCAAAAAGCTGGGGGAGATGGGATATACCCAGATAGAAAGTTTTGGAGGGGATGAAGGGATATTCTGGGGAATGACCAATAAGGAATTCAGCAGTCTGGCAGCAAAAAATGGTCTGACGCTGGTTTCAAGTCATTTTGAGGGCAATAACGAAGAGTTTGAAAAAACCGCTGCATTATCAGCGGATATTGGTATGAAGTATTTGATCTATCCCTGGAAAGGTCCGCAGAAATCAATCGATGATTTTAAGAAAATCGCCGATGAGTTTAACGGATATGGCGCCATCTGTAAAAAACACGGGTTGCGGTTTGCCTATCATCCGCATGATTATCCGTATAAGAAAGTGGATGGTCAGCTGCCCATCAATGTATTACTGGATCATACAGATCCGGGCCTGGTGGACTTTGAAATGGATTTTTATTATACAGTAACAGAAGGACTGGACCCGGAATTTTATATCAAAAAATATAAGCCCCGCTTCCGGCTTTGTCATATGCGCGACGTGATGAAGGTCAGGTTGCCTGCCGGAAGTCAGAACGAATCAGCCTGTGACCTGGGCGATGGAACGATCAATTACAGACATCTTCTTTCCACCGCCCTGGCCAATGGTATGGAATATTATTTTGTAGAACAATCGCGGTTGTTCCATGAAACCGCTCTGCAGAGCGCAGCTGTTAATGAAAAATATCTAAGGAATCTGAGGCTTGAAAAGGCCTGAGATTCCCTTGCGTTATGCTTCCCTGCGAATAAATTTCAGCAGGAAGAGAACAATTGCAATAACAAGTAAAACATGAATGATGCCGCCCGCGGCATATCCAAAAAAGCCAATTGCCCAGATAACCACCAGAACAACTGCAATCATGTAAAGTAGATTTCCCATTGTTTATTAATTGAGGATTAAAAAAAATTGTCCATTCGAGGGTATTCAATACTTGTGCCATGCCAGGAAAGCTATAGACCTGTGACTGAAAAATTGAAATATGAAATCTGATAAAGTTTATATTTGAAGGAGTTTTTAATTTAAACACAGCCATCAATGAAACGATTCCTGCCATTATTTTTTATCTGTGGAATTCTTCAATCCCTTTCTTTGTATGCTCAAACCGGGCAGGTATCTGTTTACACGACTGCCGAGAATACCGATTTGCGCCTGACAAAAACCTCCGATACGGCAAAGTTTTACCAGGCAGGACAGCCCCCGGAAACCCAGGTTTGCATTATTGTGGATCCAACGCATCACTTTCAGACCATGCTGGGCATTGGTGGAGCATTGACGGATGCTTCCGCAGAAACATATGCCAAACTTCCGCCGAATGTTCAAAAACAACTGCTGACCGCTTATTATGATACCGTGAATGGAATCGGATACACACTGGGCAGAACAAATATTCAGAGCTGTGATTTTTCCAGTGGCAGTTATACTTATGTTTCTGACGGAGACAAGGATCTGAAAACCTTTAGTATCGATCATGACAGAAAATACCGGATACCTTTTATCCACCAGGTAATAGCAGCAGCCGGCGGCCGGTTATTGCTGTATGTTAGTCCGTGGAGCCCTCCAGCCTGGATGAAAGACAATCATGATATGCTCCATGGAGGGAAATTATTGCCGGAATTCAGACAATCCTGGGCTAATTATTATGTCAAATTCATCAATGCCTATGAAAAAGAAGGTATACCGGTTTGGGGGCTGACTTTGCAGAATGAACCGCTTGCAAAACAAACCTGGGAATCCTGCAATTATACGGCTGAAGAAGAGCGGGATTTCATTAAAGGATATTTAGGCCCCACATTAAAGAACCAGGGACTGGGAGAAAAAAAACTGATTGCCTGGGACCATAACCGTGATTTTGTTTATCAGACGGCCAGCACAGTGCTGAATGATCCTGAAGCGGCGAAATATGTCTGGGGCATTGGTTTCCACTGGTATGAAACCTGGACCGGAAGTTCGATGATGTTTAACAATGTAAAAATGGTGAATGAAACATTTCCTGACAAGAACCTGATATTTACGGAAGGATGTGTTGACAAATTTGATGCATCGAAATTAAAATCCTGGTCACTGGGTGAAACCTATGGCCATTCAATGATCAATGATTTCAACGATGGAACGGTAGGCTGGACGGACTGGAATATCTTACTGGATGATCAGGGTGGACCGAATCATGTAGGTAATTTTTGTTTTGCACCTGTACATGCCGACATGAAGAAGGGAGAATTGATTTTTACAAACTCCTTTTACTATATCGGACATTTTTCAAAATTTATCCGGCCGGGCGCGAGAAGAATTGTCAGCTCCTCCAACCGCGATAATTTGCAAACGACCGCCTTTCAAAATACCGACGGGAAAATTTCTGTCGTAGTCATGAACCGGTCAGAAAAGGCAATTTCTTATCTTTTGTGGATAAATGGAAAGGCAGCAAAAATGGAGAGCCTGCCCCATTCTATTTCAACGCTGGTGTTTT
>DASSGT010000881.1:0-8708 GCA_035693345.1 Puia sp.
CAGTCGTTTGTATGGAGTATTTTCCAAAGTTATCCGCGTAATAATAATATGGAGAGACTGATCTGTCCTTATCCGGTTTCAAATGTATCTCCGTTCCATTTTTAAGATAGTCTACTCTGGCGATGCGGTCACTTTGAAAACGAAAACTTTGAAGATCCAGCCATCGCCATTGATTTCCGCCCGGAAACACCGGCACATCATCACTGTTGTACACAAAATTGGTTCCGGAGTAAAATGAAGGATTGCCCATAAAAATGGCATTGTCCCACCGGCCGTTTTGCAAAACCACGACATGAATTTGCTGAAACGGACTTGAAATAGGGAGGGCTTTGCTATTTACTGTAAACTGAAGCTTTTGATAAGAATACGTTAATTGCGGATTCATCGGAGGAAGTATCAGCGCCGTAATAGACACCGCGTTTTGCACAACAAGCAATCTCTTTGTGAATGCAAGCCTGGCCGTGTCATTATCCATGTACACTTTGAGCAGATAATTGCCCGATAAGGTTATTCGGGAATTATTTTCCGGCAACATGATATGATAGTGCGTATAACGAATCAAAGCTACCGATGAATACCGGTATTCAGTGATCGGACTTTGGGCAAACCCACGGATATAATCAAACGTACTGATCTGAACGGGTGTCCAGTCTGCATTACAGAGCTGGTAGGTATAATAATACGATTTTACATCCGCATCCAAATCATCGAAGACGAGCTCCATCTGTTCACTTCCGTTCAGGGTTACAACCGGATAAGCAAACTGGTTTCCCTTGATGTATAATTTTGCAGAAGCAATATTGGGAGTATAGACCGAGTCTGGTACTTGTGCTTCCAGATCCGAACCAATCCAAATCAGAATGAATATGATCAGATATTTCATATGCTGTTACAAATGCAATGATAGTTCAAATCCCTAAAAAACTTTTCTGACAGCCCGGCGAAGTCTATTTTTGAGTGTTAAAATTTCCCGATTGAACTTTTCCCGTTTTATTGCGAAGCGCATAGCATTCAATAGTCAGCATTCCTTTTCAAGGTTTATCATCCGTCTTGCAATGGCCGCTACCGCCATTAGTGTAATGGCCATGATTCTTACCATCGCTTTTGCCGTCGGATTTAAATATGCGATCGCTGAAAAAATGTTTGGCTTCTCAGGTCACATAAGGGTTACTCACTATAACGCGGAAAAAACAGATTCTTCTTCGGATTCCCCGGCTGCGGCGTATGATTCCGTGCTGTTCATGTTGAAAAAAGATCCTTCTGTCGTTTACGTATCAGCATTCGCTAACAAAGATGCTATTCTGAAAGGACCGGAAAGTTTTGAGGGTCTGAAATTAAAGGGTGTGGATCGGGGATACGCATTCGATCATTTAAAAGAATTCCTTAAATCAGGTAACTGGATTCATTTTCCGGATAGCGGATACAGTAGCGAAATCAATATCTCGGCATATACAGCCAATCAGCTGAAATTAAAAACCGGCGATAAATTGTTTTCCTATTTCATCCAGCCCGACGGAAGCAAACGTGTACGCCCGCTGGTTGTTGCCGGAATTTTTAAAACCGGTATTGAGAATTATGACAGGGTTAATGCCCTGGTAGATATCAGACTGATCCGGCGGCTCAATAACTGGTCAGCAAATGAAATCGGTGGCTATGAGATTTTTATAAAAGACTATGAAGAGGCTGATTCTGTAAGCAACCGCATTTACGATAAACTTCCCCATCTGTGGGACAGCCATTCAATCACAGAAATTTACAGAAGTATATTCGACTGGCTGAACCTGCAGGATACAACAATTATCATCGTAATCGTAATGATGGTGCTGGTCGCCATATTGAACCTCGTGACCTGCCTGATTATCTTATTATTGGAAAGAACACATATGATCGGGTTGCTGAAATCCATGGGTTCAAGGGACAGGAATATTCAGCAGGTATTTCTTTACCATGGTGCGTTAATCACATTTGGAGGCATTCTGCTGGGAGATCTTTTGGGCTTGCTGATTTGCTGGCTTCAGCAACGGTATGGTTTTATCACATTGCCTGAAGACTCTTATTTTATTTCCACCGCGGCCGTAAAGATCAACTGGCAGCAGGTTTGTTGGGTCAATCTCGGAACATTTATCGTTTGTTTTGTCGTTTTACTGATCCCCAGTTTCTTCATCATCAGGCGACTTAGCCCCGTTAAGGCCATATCATTTAACTAACCGGTTCCAAATAAGATAGGAGAATACCTGCAGCAACGGCAACATTTAGGGATTCAGCGCCTCCCAGGCGTGGAATTCGAATTCTTTTTGATGCCAGGAATTGAAGCTCCTGACTGACTCCTTTCGATTCATTTCCCATCAGCAGAAGAGCGTCTTTTACCTGGATTTTTTCATGCAGATCCTCTCCATCCAAAGAACTTGCAAATACAGCTTTTCCTGTATTCTCCCGTATGTATTCTGCCAGATCAGTATAAATTACTTCAACCCGGATCAGGCTTCCCATGGCGGATTGTACCACTTTCTGATTAAAAACATCAACGGTGTCAGTACTGCATATTACTCGTTTTAATCCGAACCAGTCTGCTGTCCGAACGATCGTACCAAGATTCCCCGGATCCTGTATAGTATCCAATAAAAGAGTCAGGCCATTTGTCCTGGCATTCCGATCGAAAACCGGCTTTGTAAATATTGCCAGCACCTGATTTGGAGAATCATGAAATGAAATTCTTTCCAGTTCTTTTTCATCTATTTTGATAAACAACCTTTCATTACCTTTTACGACATTCTCCTGAGTGATCAACCAATTCTCGGTTGCGAAACATTGTACGAGCCGAAGAATATTCGACTTCAACAATTCATTAACAATCTTCGGTCCTTCTGCAACAAAGACCCCGTCTGCATCGCGGAATTTTTTATGGCCTAAGTTTTGGATATATTTGACCTGCGACTTTACAAGCATGGATTCGCCGTTTTAATAATATGTCATATTGCCGGCAAGTTACATCATCACTGGTCAGACCTGTAATCGTTCCGGCGATACTTATTTTTACCCTCTTTTCCTGCCGGGTTCCAGTAGATTTCCAAAGGGGAAAACCTTTTGTTTACAAAACAACCATCAGAGTAGAGGGCAACATCAAAGGTGACGAAAAACAAGATCTGGAGGCTCGTCTTCAAAATCAATTAGACGATAGTCTGCAGACAAAAACAGTCACCGCCTTTTTTCCATGGCCGCATCTCATATACAAAAAACTGGCAAACCCTCCCGTATTCGATACCGCTAATCTGGGGCGGTCTGTCTATTTCATGAACAGTCTGCTGAATTCAAATGGTTATTACTCCCCTCAAATAAAAGATACAGTCATCATTAAGTCGATGGACAAAGATGATAGTTTAAAAGAGCAAAGGGTAACGATTCAGTTTATTGTAAAGCCGGGGAAACAAATGGTCTTTGATTCCATTGGATTCAGTCTGACAACTCCTGAATTTCAACGGATCGCCATGGAATCCAGAAATCAATCCTTATTGAAAGTGGGTCAGCCGTATTCAAAGCAATTGCTGACCAGTGAAGTAAACCGGCTGGTTGACAGTTTCCGTAACAATGGCTATTTCAGGTTTACAAAAGAAGATCTTTATGTTGAACATGACACTGTGTTTTCCGCTTTGATTGATCCTTCACTCGATCCAATAGAACAGGCAGAATTGCTTGAAAAATTAAAGCAGAAAAAAGAAAATCCCACGGTTACTGTGGTGGTGAAACAAAGACCCGCACGCGATTCCACACACCTGGTAAAATATTATATCGGTCAGGCCACGGTATATCCCGATTTGACGGCAGGTGTGGATACCATTGCCTTTCGTTCGGATACAACGATCATTGATCAAATCAAATTCATCAGTCAGACTGATAAATTCAAATTGCCCTTCGTTGCCAATAATATTTTTCTTTTGCCCGGTGGATTGTACAAACAGCAATTGTATTTCAGAACCTCCAACCGTTTGAGCCAGCTTCCCGCCTGGCAGTATAATAATATTGAATTCCAACGATCTCCATATAGTGACAGTCTGCTGGACATGACCATTCGAATGTATTTGGCTAAAAAACAGAAAATTTCTGTCTCCCTGGAAGCGAGCTACAATACCAATGATATCGTAACCACTTCGAATGTTTTTGGTACCAGCCTGATCCTGTCTTTACAAAACAGGAATGCCTTCAGGCAGTCGATACTGACGAATACCAGCTTATCCGGTGGTGTGGAAATAGGTTCCAATACAGTTTATAATGGAAGCACCTATTCTCATCCGATTGCTGTGCAAACCATCCTGGCCGCCCTGTCACATACAATTGTGATCCCGCGAATAATCCATATTCTTCCGTTTGTGAAATTCCCCGCAAATCTGGAACAAAAAGGATTCAACACGCAAACGCTAATCAACGTAAATGCTAATTACACCAGACGAATAGATTTTTTCACAATGGTGAGTGTGAACGGATCATTTGGTTATCAGTGGTCAAAAACCACCATCCATTCAAAAAAAGATAAAAGTTTTCCTGTCACCAAAAGTTATCTCTGGAAGCCAATCAATATTGAAAATACAACGCTCCCTAAAACGACAGACAGTTTTGACATATATCTGGCAGAAAATCCTGCATTCCAACTTTCTTTCCGCCCGGGACTGGTAATCGGTCAAACGTTTGCATATAATATTGTCAGATCCAGGGGGAACAAGATAAATTATTTGCTCATTGACTTTGAGCAAAGTGGTGCTTTGCTGGGATTTATCAAATCGCTTGATAAAGGTCCATTGTTACGTTATGTACGGGGAGAAATAGAATTCCGCCACAATATAGATTACGGTAAAAATCAAATGGTATTCCGTGCATATGCAGGCGCCGGCTATGCTTATGGCCTGGCTGGTAGTGGGTACGAAAATACACTTCCGTTTTTTAAAGCTTTCTATTCTGGTGGTCCAAATAGTATGCGCGCCTGGCAGGTTAGAAATCTGGGTCTGGGATCATCAAAATATTACAGCAATCCGACTATAGTCAATGATAACCTTCGGTTTGGCGATATGAAACTCGAATTTAATGCAGAATATCGTTTCCTATTGGGAACCCTTTTCGGAATCAAATTCAAAAGTGCATTGTTTACGGATATCGGAAATATCTGGAACTGGAAGCCCATAGACACATCCGCTGCTGCCATAGGCAGTGATTTTCATTTGAATTCTTTTTACAAAGAACTGGCTTATGGCGCAGGAACCGGTCTCCGGATGGATTTCAATTATTTTCTGATCAGGCTGGACTGGTCATACAAGATACACGACCCTCAGGCCCTGGAGGGATCCGAAAAATGGTTTTATAATTTACAGTTAGGAAGCGGACAACTGCAATTGGGAATCAATTATCCGTTCTGATCAGCTGTGGGGATTCCGGATCGATGGCGTCTTTCAGAAGATATTCTCCAATTCGTGTGCGGCATAGCGAACTGAGATAAGCACCACATCCAAGATATTCTCCGAAATCGTTCGCCAGGCTGCGTATATATGTGCCTGTGGAACAGACAATCCGAAAAGATACCAGCGGCAATTCCTGTATGTCTATTTCAAATGTGCTGACCATTACTTTCCTGCCGTCCAAAACAACGGCTCTTCCCTGTCTCGCCAGATCATAAGATCTTTCTCCGTTTTTCTTAATGGCGGAGTAAACCGGAGGTATTTGCATTATTTCTCCGGTTAATTTCCCGGCTGCCCGTTTCAAATCATCGGGTGTCAGACCCGAAAAATCTTTTTGATTCCCGGGTGTTGTTTCCAGATCATAGGAAGGGGTAGTGGCTCCTAAAGTAAAAGTACCTGTGTACTCTTTTTCTTTAGCCATGTATTCGTTTATCTTCTTGGTGAATTTCCCGGTGCAAAGAATCAGCAATCCCGTTGCCAATGGATCCAGGGTTCCGGCATGTCCCACTTTTACATGTATTCGGTTTCTTATTTTCTTTACAACATCAGCGGAAGTCCACTGCAATGGTTTGTTTACCAAAATCACGCGTCCTTCTTCGAATGAATTCATTATTTACATTTTATCTCATATCACCCGGCAGATCAGATTTCCCTTCTGGCTTTTATCTGAAGATATTTGTTCACCACGTCCACACTCAGTTTTGCAGGCGCTGTCAGTAAAGCGGCAATGCCATATCTCTGCAGTTCCTTTATGATCAGCTTTTTCTCCAGTATAAATTTTTCAGCGATCACTTTTTCATATAACCTCTCAATATTCAATGCCTGACCGGAAGCGAGCTTCTCAATGGAAGTGTTTTCAAAAAAAACAACCAGTAACAAATGTTTTTGCGAAATACTTCGCAGGTAGGGTAACTGCCTGTTCAGGGCTGTCATGGATTCAAAATTAGTAAATAAGATAAGGAGGCTGCGCTGCGTGATATTTGTTTTAATGAGTTTATGCAGGAAGGCAAAATCTGATTCAAGGAATTTCGTATTTAGATTATATAAGGTCTGAACGATACTGGCCATTTGAGTAGACCGGTGATTTGCGGGAAGAAAATTACCGGTCTTATCTCCAAAACTGATAATGCCCGCCCTGTCCTGCCGGGTGATCGCCACCGAACTCATGGCTAATGTGGCATTCACAGCATAATCCAACAAACTCAGGCCATCAAACGCCATCTTCATTGTCCGGCCCTTATCTATGATGCAATAAATCGGCTGACTTTTTTCATCCGAATACATGTTTATCATAAGCTGGCCGCCAGTTCTCCCCGTCGCTTTCCAATTAATGCTTCGGATATCATCACCGCTGACATATTCCCGTATCTGTTCAAATTCCAGGCTGTGACCGGTTTTTCTGACTTGCTTGTAACCGATATTTCCCGGTTCGGTAATATGCGCCATAAATTCAAACTGGCGCAGGAGCAGAAACGAGGGAAATACTTTCACTGATTTTTCAGCGTAAAAAGTTTTACGCCGGATAATCAATTGAAGTGGTGATCTGATAAAAACATAAACATTACCAAAGAAATATTCACCACGCTCTTTCGGATAAACAGTATATTGAATTTTTGTCTTTTCATCGGCCTCCAATAGCGAGCTCATTTTAAAATTACGGATCTGCCAGGACTCCGGAAATTCATCCAGCAGAAGAAGACGGGCCCTGAAGTTATAATGGTTGGTTATGTCCCAATAAATTACGTTACCATCTCCGTTACTCATTTTTTCCGGCAATATGCGTGTAACCGACACAGGATTTCTTTTGGTATATAAAACCAGCCAGTCAAGAAAAACTAAACACGCCAACAGTCCCAACGCCATCAGCGCAATATCAAAAAGGAATGGGATCAGGTAAGAAAGAGCAAATAAAAAGATGATAGCCGCCATGGTCCGGTAAAATCTTTTTCCTAAAAAAAAGGATAAGTACAGTTGCTTCAATATTCCCATACTATCTTGGAATTTCCATTGACTGAATAATTTGCTTTATCACATCATCCGTCGTTCCCCCTTCCATTTCCTTTTCCGGAGAGAGCACCAGACGGTGACGCAGCACAGCGGGCATCACATATAATACGTCTTCCGGAAGTACAAAATCCCTTCCATTCATCGCAGCAATTGCTTTGGAAGATTGCAAAATGCCTATCGAAGCCCGCGGTGAAGCACCCAGATAAATGGATTTATTCTGTCTGGTGGAAGCCACTACCGAAACGATATATCGTATCAGTTTTTCCTCTACATGAATTTTACTCACCAGAAGCCGTAAATCAGCGATTACATGAGCATTTAATACCGGATGAACTTCATCACTGATCATAGCACCTCCATGTGCATGATGTTTGTTCACCACAACGATTTCCTCCGACTCGCTGGGATAATCTACTTTTATTTTAAAAAGGAAGCGGTCGAGCTGAGCTTCCGGCAGATGATACGTTCCCTCCTGCTCTATTGGATTCTGGGTTGCTATCACCAAAAAGGGCTGTTGCATTTTCATAGTCTGCCCGTCCACTGTAATTTGACGCTCCTCCATCACTTCGAAAAGAGCTGCCTGTGTTTTTGCAGGCGCGCGATTGATTTCGTCAATCAGGACGATATTACTGAATATGGGTCCGGGGCGAAATT
The DNA here is from genome assembly GCA_035693345.1 of Puia sp. Classification (GTDB taxonomy): domain Bacteria; phylum Bacteroidota; class Bacteroidia; order Chitinophagales; family Chitinophagaceae; genus Puia. The sequence goes on from DASSGT010000881.1 coordinate 8,103, forward strand.
GAAATAACATTTCGCGCGGATTAAAAATGGAAGCTCCGATTACATCACCCGGCATCAGATCAGGAGTAAACTGTATCCGGGAAAAACCCACATCTATCGAACGGCTCAACAATTTGGCGGTTAGTGTTTTTGCAACACCCGGTACGCCTTCCAGCAGGATGTGACCGTCGGCGAGAATACCGGCAATCAGGAGCTCAATCATCTGTTCCTGCCCCACAATCACTTTACCCATTTCGGACTTTAGTTTGTTAAGCGATTCACTGAATTCCTGCAGGGGTGTTCTTTCGCCAAATAAGTTTTCTTCCATTGTTATGACGGTTTATTGAATTGATTGATTTGTTGGTGAAGGTCCATTAACTCCCTGTCTGATAAATCAGTTTTCATCCTCAGATCATAAATGAACCGGATCATTTGTTTGGTTTCTTCAACCGGTTTGCCTGAACGAAAGGCTAATCGGACTGCGAACTCCTCATTCAGCTCCGACGTAGGCAGTTGATACGTTGAGCGGATATTCTCAAGAAAAGCGGAAACCATTTTCGCAAACAGGTTCTGATTATTTTTCTGCTGAAAATAAAGGCGTCCCACTGTTTTAATAAAATCTTCTGA
>DASSGT010000882.1:0-2847 GCA_035693345.1 Puia sp.
TCACCGTGAACCATTTGTATTCATCCAGATTTCTTTTCATCAGGATTTTTTTACCCACCGGCATTTCGATCACGAGTAATACTTTCTGATTTCTGAAGAGTTGATTTGGCGTGATAATAAATCCGCGGGAAATAGCAATAATGATATCTCTCTGTTCGATTGGAAAATTGATCTGCGAAGCGAGATTCCTGGCTTCTGCTGAATTATTCCCCAGGCTGCTTTTCACACGTTCCAGGTGCCAGGAGCTATCCTTACTTTTAATGACGTCTATTCGAACGGTATTCAGTGTAACGCTGTCTTCTGACAAGTTAAAGAAGGGACCTCTGTGACGCCAGTTCATACCCATCCAGTCGCCGGCTTCATCAATATAGTAGGGTTTTGAATCGTCAATTTTAACAGTCAGTTTACCATTGGCAGGCGGGGTCAATTCAATTTCATCATGAACCGAAGAAGGGGTACTGAAATGCCTTCCAACAGAAGCTGCCAGGAAAATCAGGCAGATCAGACCAATTACCCAGAGACTGCCAAATGTATATCCAAGATAATTGTTACGGCTTCTGGCTCCTATGATCCGGCGTATCAGCCAGGTAAGTATACCAATCACCGGAAGTAGCAGAAATAAGATAGCTACACCCCATACCATAATATTCTGCCAGAATCCCTGGATGAAATAATTTTTCAAAGGCAGCAAACCTGCGCCGCCAAAAAGTACGCCTATCAGGGCTGTAACCAGCGCAAAGGTGACGATGACAGATATAAATAAGAAGAAAGCTTTAAAAAGCACACCAATGGCATGTCCGATACCGCGGCTCGGAATATTCACGCTTGAAATATCCTTCCGGATGCTACCGGACCTGTTCTTCATTTCGGTTCCGAACTCTTCGGCCTTCTGTTTTATTTCTCCGCCTACCACGGTAGCTTTTTGTCTGAATCCTTCCAGGTCGCTCTTGATTGTATTCTTTATTGATTCGAGATCAATTTTTTCTCCACGCATTTCCAACTTTTCGGAAGCGGTTTTAGCTTCAGGAAGTACGATCCAGAGAATAATATAAAGGGTGGTCAGGCCGCCGCCGAAACTACTCGCTATAAAAGAAAAGGAGTCGCCAAACTCAAACCAGGCGTGCCGGGTGATGGTTTTCAGGATTCCAAAAATCAGCGGGAGACAAAATATTACCCTCGGGATCCATATTTCAATATTAAAATAAGAAGCGAGCCCGCTGGCGACTCCTCCGATTACACGATGGTCAGAATCACGGAAAAGTCTCTTTCTGATATTGGTGACCATTGATTTTGGAGGAAGCACAATCCATAATACCAAATAAACCAGGATACCGGTACCAAAGCCCAGCGTTAATAACGCGAATATTATTCTTACAATGGAAGAATCGATTCTCAGGTATGCGGCTATGCCTCCGCAAACACCACCAAGCATTTTATCATTCTCTGAACGATACAGGCGACGGGGTTCTTCTGTTGCTGCTTCTTCTGCAAAAGACGATGAAGTCCGGCTGCTGCTGTTGCCATTTGTAGTGCTGTTATCGTCCTGGTCAAAATCTTCCGGACGGCCCATGCTCGTGATGATTTCTTCTACATCTGCATCTGTAATGCAGGTTGCGCCTTTTTTAAGACGATCTGAAAAAAGTTCTGCAAAGCGGTTTTCAATATCGTTTACGATTTCGTCACCGCCTTCTTCACCTGCAAAATGTTTTTTCAGACTATCCACATATTTTCGCAATATGTCATATGCTGTTTCTTCAATCGGAATTACCCGGCTGTGAAAATTTATATTGATAATCTTTTTCATTGTTCGCTTATTTGGAGATTGTTAAGGTTGTTTATGGATTCTCTGCTCTTATTTCTGTTTTGTTTGCCAGGGCATCCACTGCGTTGGCGAGTTCTTTCCAGGTTGTTTCCAGCTCCCTGTAAAACGCCAGTCCCTTTTCAGTAAGGGAGAAATATTTGCGAGGGGGACCTGAATTGCTTTCCACCCAGCGATAGGTAAGCATGTCTGCATTTTTTAATCTGGTGAGCAAAGGGTATAGGGTTCCTTCCAGAATGTTCAGGTTGGCTGATCTCATCTCTTCAACGATGTCTGAAGGATATGCTTCGCCACGCCGGATAATGGAAAGAATACAGAATTCCAGAATACCCTTGCGCATCTGGCTCTGTGTGTTTTCTATATTCATGGTCTTGACATTTATTGAGTGACTCCCACTCACAGCACAAATATAAGGAGATATTTAGTACTATGCAAAACAAAGTACCATAGAAAGGTCAATACTTTTCATAGTCGTCGAGACTATAACTTCATACATATATGAATATCAACAACTTGCAATTCTTTTGCTATTGAAACAGCTTTAAAATAAAATTGTAAGGCGGTTATTTTTAATGATAAACGGGGAGTAATTAGCGGCCCGGAACCGCTCATAACCTTCGATCAACGTTCGTCCAACCATCGTTCATCTGCCTTTAAAATGGTACTTTGATCGGAGGTTGAGCGGAGGATCGGGCCATGCAGGAGGCAGGACGGTCAACGCATGAAGCAAATGTGCTGTGTGGGAGCCGGATGCCAGTTTCATCAGGCATCCCGCGTCATCCATCCTGCACCCTGCCTCCCCCTCCTTAAAATTCGGCATTCTTCGGTGTACGTGGAAAAGGAATCACGTCACGAATATTGGTCATACCTGTTACAAACTGGACCATACGTTCAAAACCCAGCCCAAATCCTGCATGCGGTACGGTTCCAAAACGGCGTGAATCCAGGTACCACCACATTTGTTCCACAGGAATATGCATTTCCTTCATCCGGGTTTCCAGCATGTCCAGTCTCTCTTCTCTTTGCGA
>DASSGT010000883.1:0-5009 GCA_035693345.1 Puia sp.
GAAGAACTGGAAAGATCTAACGAAGATTTGCAGCAATTCGCCCATGTAGCCAGCCATGACTTGAAAGAACCCATCCGCAAAATAAAAATATTCAGCAGTTTATTGCTGGAAGAATTTAATGCTGCTTTTAACGACAACGCGAGATTGTATCTGTCAAAAATTCAGGGTGCCACAGAGAGAATGTTAATGATGATGGAAGGTGTTCTGAGCTATGCCGCGCTGGATGGCTATCACCAGGGGCTGGAGGAAATGGATCCGAATGAAATTCTCCGTTCTATAGAAACAGATCTTGAGTTGGTTATTCAGAAAAAAAAGGCTGTTGTATATGTCGACAGATTGCCGAAAATTCAGGGATATCCTGTATTAATTTATCAGCTTTTTTACAACCTGATTTCCAATGCGCTCAAGTTTGCGAGGACAGACATTATCCCGCAAATCCGGATCCTTTATCAGCCGGTGATCATCAACCAAAAGGATTTCGCGCAGTTCCGGGTCGTTGACAACGGAATCGGTTTTGATCCAAAATATGCCGAAAGGATATTTCATACGTTTGCCCGCCTGAATGCGAGGGAAGATTATGAAGGCACGGGTCTCGGACTTTCTTTATGCAAGAAAATAGTAAACCGCCACCAGGGGATTTTAAAAGCCACGGGCATACCCAACCAAGGAGCCGAATTTATTATTGAATTGCCGTTTGTTCAATTTGAATGAGGCTGGTTATTTTGTTTTTTTGGATTTAGCCGATTTCTTATTTTTTGGTTTGGAAATCCATTGATCCGCATTTTTATCTTTTTCCATCTGCGCAATGGTCTTATCGGACAGCACTGATTTTGCTTTTTTTGTAATATCGGCTGCGGAGGCAAAATCATCCCGGTGTTTAATCAATAACCAGGCGTTTTCTCCACTGCCATTATTATTTTTTATATGCACGAGAGCGAATTCCCCTTTCAGTTTTTTCCCGAAAAGACGGAATTTGAGTGATCCGGTTTTCAACTGGGACAATAAGGATTTTTCTTCTTCTTTTTTAGATTTTTGCGGTTCCAGTGTTTCGTAGGTTCCTTCATCCCACACGATCACCGTGCCTGCTCCGTAATTTCCTTCCGGAATAATTCCTTCGAAATCCTTGTAGTCATATGGATGGTCTTCCACCATCATGGCCAGTCTTCTGTCATCCGGATTCAGGGAAGGACCCTTGGGAACCGCCCAGCTTTTCAGAACGCCATTCATTTCCAGGCGAAAGTCGTAATGCAGCCGGGTAGCGTCATGCTTCTGAACTACAAAATGCAATGCATCTTTCGCTGGTTTACCTCCCCTGGGTTCAGGAGTTTTTGCAAAAACGCGCTTTTTATTATATTCACTGAGAGCCATAGCAACATGTTATTTCTGATGAACATGCAAATGGTATGCTAAAGGAAGCAGAAAGGATTATTCGGCACAATGCTGAAGCAGTCTTTCCGCTTCACTGGTTATCTGGTTAAAGTTGGCCGGTTTGGTAACCAGTTCAACACCAAACTGCTGGCAGAAGAATAAATCTGAGGGGTGGGCGGAGGTACTGAACACGACGATAGGCATCTGGCTCCATTTATCGTTCCTTTTTATTTCAACGAGGGTCTGCTTGCCATCCATTACGGGCATGTTAATATCCAGGATTACAAGGCAGGGCAGATCCGATTCACCAGCCCGGTTAAGGTATTGCAGGGCCTCTTTTCCATTCGTGGCGTGGGCTACGGTATAGGAAGGGTCCACCTTAAAAATTGCATTTCTAATCAGTTCCCGGTCATCGGGGTCGTCGTCTACGCAGAGAACTATTCGGGCCATGGTCTCATATGCGATTGGTGAAGTTCCTGTGCAGAGATAAGTTTATTTAATATAATAATAAAAAATATTCAATAAATTTTTCTAAGTTGTTTTTGCCTTTAACTTCAATGAATTAAACGATTGCTATGCCGGGAGATACCCTTCAAATCAATAATAAATCAGCGGCCCAAAATACCTATGACGCGATTGTGATCGGTTCAGGAATCAGTGGCGGTTGGGCTGCCAAGGAGTTTTGTGATCACGGACTGAAAACGCTGGTCCTGGAAAGAGGCCGGGATGTGGTGCATCTGAAAGATTATCCGACGGCGACCATGAATCCCTGGGATTTCCCACATCATGAAAAACTCCCGTTGTCGGTAACAGAAAATAATCCGGTGGTGAACCGGTGTTATGCCTTCAATGAAACTTCACAACATTTTTTTGTCAAGGACACTGAACATCCATACGGTCAGGAAAAACCTTTTGACTGGATCAGGGGATACCAGGTCGGTGGAAAATCACTTCTGTGGGCCAGACAAACCCAGCGATGGAGTAAATATGATTTTATGGGTCCCGGACGGGATGGGTTTGCAGTGGAATGGCCCCTTTCTTACGAAGAGCTGGCGCCCTGGTACAGTCATGTGGAACATTTCGCCGGGATCAGCGGAAATTTTGACGGTCTGGATACACTTCCGGATGGAGATTTCCTGCCAGCCTGGGAGATGAACTGCGTGGAATCAGATATCAGTGGAAAAATCAATGCCCATTACAAAGACCGTCATGTAGTGCAGGGACGCTGTGCCCACCTGACTAAGCCAAGAGATATTCATTTGCAACAGGGCAGAAATCCATGTCAGGCTCGCAGTGAATGTGAACGGGGCTGTCCCTTTGGCGGATATTTCAGTTCCAATTCTTCTACGATTCCCTGGGCTCAGAAAACAGGTAACCTCACGATCAGGCCCTTCAGCGTGGTTCATTCAATAATTTATGATGAGCAGAAGAAAAGAGCCAGCGGCGTCCGGGTGATCGATGCGAATACAAAAGAAGAAATCATTTATCATGCGAAAGTAATTTTTGTGAATGCGGCTACGATGAATTCTAACCTGCTTCTCCTGAATTCTGTTTCTAACCGGTTTCCAAACGGATTGGGTAATGACAGCGGACTGCTTGGAAAATATATCTGTTTTCACAACTACCGGGGAAGTGTAAACGCTGCATTCGACGGACCATTGGATAAATATTATTTTGGACGGAGACCCACACAGCCCATGATGCCAAATTTCAGAAATGTGCACAGGCAGGAAATGGATTTTCTCAGAGGGTATATGGTATTTTTTGGTGCAGGCCGGGGAAGGGGTAAGTTTCATACTGAGGAAGAAATGGGTGCATCGCTAAAAGAAAATCTTTCAGAACCGGGAGGCTGGTTTGTGTCTTCTCAGATGCAGGGTGAAACGATTCCGAAGGAAACCAATCATGTCTATTTAAGCAAGGAAAAGAAAGATGCATGGGGCATTCCGGAACTGGTTATTTCTGTTGACTATGATGAGAACGATGTGAAATCCATGAAAGACTATCTGGAGCAGACATCCGAAATGCTTAAACTGGGAGGATGTAAAGATATTCAGGCCAATGACAGCAAACAGGCACCGGGTCTGGACATTCACGAAATGGGTGGCTGCCGGATGGGCAAGGATCCGAAAACATCACTTCTGAATAAATACAACCAGTTTCATCTTTGCCCGAATGTTTTCGTAACGGACGGCGCCGCCATGGTTTCAACCAGCACCCAAAATCCTTCTTTGACTTTTATGGCGTTTACTGCCAGGGCGGTTGATCATGCCGTTTCAGAATTAAAAAAAGGAAATATTTGAATACATATGACGCCATCGTGGTGGGTTCCGGAATCAGTGGCGGATGGGCTGCCAAGGAACTTTGTGAGGCCGGTTTGAAAACGCTTGTTTTAGAAAGGGGCCGGGATGTTGTGCATATTAAAGATTACCCGACTGCCATGCTTGCTCCCTGGGAATTTCCGCACAGGGAAAAAATGCCTGAGAAATTTATCAAAGAAAATCCGCTGATCACAAAGGCGGCAGGCTTTAACGAATCCACCCAGCATTTTTTTATAAAAGACAAGGATCATCCTTATGAACAGGAAAAACCATTCGACTGGATCAGGGGATACCAGGTTGGAGGGAAATCGCTGATCTGGGGAAGAGCCTGCCCACGCTGGAGTCCATACGAATTCATTTCACCCGCCCGTGACGGTTATGGAATCGAATGGCCGATCGGTTATGATGATATTGCATCCTGGTATTCACATGTAGAGAAATTCGCAGGGATTTGCGGAAATAAAGATGGTCTGGAATCTATGCCCGACGGAGAATATCTGCCACCCTTTGAATTCAACTGTGTTGAAAAAGATCTTTCAAAAAAAATCAGCGAACGGTATACGGACAGGCGGATGATTCATGGGCGATGGGCCCAGCTGACTGAGGCCAGGGATATTCATATCAAACAAGGGAGGGTTCAATGCCAGGCACGCGATCTTTGTATGCGTGGTTGCCCTTTTGGAGGTTATTTCAGTTCCAATTCATCCACATTGCCATGGGCCGCCCGCACAGGCAATCTGACGGTTCGACCCCACAGCGTGGTACATTCCATTATTTTTGATGAAAAGAAAAACAAAGCCACCGGGGTTCGCATAATCGACGCCGTTAGTCATGAAACGACGGATTATTTTGCGCGTATTATTTTCATGAATGCGTCTGCTTTAAATACCAATCTGGTGCTGCTCAATTCCACTTCCAGCCGGTTTCCGGAAGGCCTTGGGAATGATCATGGCATTTTGGGAAAATATATTTGCCATCACAATTACCTGGGTACCATGAACGGCAGGATCGAGGGATACCAGGATACATACTATTATGGAAGAAAACCTGCCGAAGCCATGATGAATAACTTCAGGAATTTCAAAAAGCACGATATGGATTTTGTGGGTGGTTATATGGCATTTATGGGTTGTTATCGAACCCGCGGTGCCAGTATGGACGGGCCTGAAATCGGAGCAGATTATAAGAAAGCACTTTCTGAGGCGGGTGACTGGGGTTGTTATATGTATATGCAGGGAGAAACCGTTCCCAAGGAATCCAACCGGGTTTACCTGAGTAAGGATAAAAAAGATCCCTGGGGAATTCCCCAGCTGGTTACCGATG
>DASSGT010000884.1:0-4469 GCA_035693345.1 Puia sp.
TCTGAAGTTTCGCCAGGCGACGTGAAAGTAGTTTTTCAGCATAACTCGGATGATATGTTATACTGCAGCATCCAAAGAAATGCCGGAATATCATTGGTCTACTAATCAATGGTTTAAAAACCATTTATAGTGAAGACTGACCGCTTTCGATACAACGGCTGTTCATTATTTATCAGGAGCAATATTGTATGAGTCCGGAATTCTTATTATTCGTGTGTTCGAGAGTCGACGTCGTTACTTACTGATCGGGAATTTCTTGAACATGACGGGTACAATTTCATTGATGGTTGGTCTGACACCCTGCCTGTCTTTTTCGTTTACCTTACCCTGCGCATCGGTACGCCAAACGATCTTATTTGTTTTTCTGTCGATCATATCGATGACCAATGTGCCGTCACGGAAAGTGGTCACTTTCATCGATCCTTCATAGAGATCCGGATTGTAATAAGCCGTCGATGCAGGAACATAATAATACATATTATATTGACCCGGAAGAGCTCCGGCATTTGAATTGGGAGCATACACCGGTGGAGGCGCTTCGCCTACCTGATATGTTTTTTTTAGTACGAGCGAATACGTGAATAAACAATCCGGAGTCAAAGAATCAAACCGCATCCCACGCATATTTAACTGCTGGCTGACTGCCTGAGCCAAAGCGGATTCCACTGCTTTCTTATTGGCCAATGTGGTATAAGCGGTGTCTTTTGTCGGAAGCCAGGCATAGGTTTTATAATTTTTGAAATCTACACCCGGTGTTTTTTCTGACTGGTAAAGATTTGCTGTCGGAGAATAACAGGCAACAAGTGTGAGCATGGAGGCGCATATCAGCAGGCTGGTTCTTTTCATGCCCGAATGTACATTTCTTCGTTTGAATTACAAGCAGTTGATCATTTTACGAGGATTCGGACAAATTAGGACATATTCTCTTTCCGAACTCAATAAACGGTGCAAAAATCTGCATGTATTCATGAGAAAATACGGATGAAATATCAGGAAGGTCAGCCTGATGCATCGGTTTCACAAATGGTTGGGGAAAAAAATTTTAGGATTTTATTTATCGTCTTATCCTATCCGCTGAAAATGATTCATATAATTTTGAGGGCAACCGATCGTTCATATACACGTATAGCAGATAATAGCAGGTCCCGCGTCTGATTCAAGTCGATTAACAAGCCCATAACAATGTCCTGATGAAGGTAAAATTATTGCTACTGTTACCGCTTTTCCTTTCTATTCAAAATGAATGGCATAATAATCTGGAAGAAGCGAAAGATATCGCACAAAAGGAACACAAATATATTCTGTTGAATTTCTCTGGTTCTGACTGGTGTGGCCCCTGCATCAGAATGCGAAAGGAATTTTTTGAATCCGGTGTCTTTAAAGAGATGGCGGATTCAGAGCTGGTTCTTGTAAATGCGGATTTTCCCAGGAATAAAAAAAATCAGCCTTCGGCAGCCCAGCAAAAAATAAATGATGAAATGGCTGACAAATATAATTCACAGGGTAAATTTCCATACACTTTATTGCTTGACCCTCATGGAAAAGTGCTGCAGACCTGGGAGGGCTTTCCGGAAGAATCAGTAGAATCTTTTACAACAGACATTCGGAATGCCATGTCCACAGTAAGAAATCAATGAAAGAAGCCATTACATATCACAAAAATTTGAAATTGATGGGCAACCATTTTCAAATCAGCGCCGTGGCTGAAGAGGAGGAATGGGCCCATACATGTATTGATGCAGGTATTCTTGAAATTCAACGGATAGAAAAATTACTGACAACATTTAGTGAAGAAAGTGAAACCGCGCTCATCAATCGGAATGCAGGTGTCAAACCCGTTACTGTAAGCAGGGAAACGTTTAATATCATTCAACGCTCGATCCGGATATCCCAAATTACCCAGGGCGCTTTTGACATTACGTATGGTTCTGCAGATAAACGACTCTGGAATTTTGATACAAATCTTCATTCTCTTCCCGATCAGGAGACGGCCAAAAAGATGGCCAGGCTGATAAACTACAGGAACATCATGATGGATGATTTGCATTGTACTGTTATGCTGAAGAAACCAGGCATGCGTATCGGTTTCGGCGGGATCGGGAAAGGCTATGCAGCGGAAAGAGCAAAAATGGTTATGAAGGAGATGGGCGTTCAAAGCGGGGTTGTGAATGCTGCCGGAGATATGACTGCATGGGGATTACAGCCCAATGGAAAACAATGGACGATTGGTATCGCCGACCCCAATTCAAAGGACAGGGTATTTTCATACATGAACATTACTGATATGGCAGTGGCCACCTCCGGTAACTATGAAAAATATATACTCGTCAATGGTCAGAAATATTCACATACCATCAACCCGAAAACGGGTCTTCCGATCAGGGGAATAAAAAGTGTTACGATCATCAGTCAGAATGCTGAAATAGCCGATGCTATGGCTACACCGGTGATGATCATGGGAATTATTCCCGGACTGGCAATGATTAATCAGATGAAAGGTATTGAAGCGATTATCGTTGATGATTATGATAAAGTATATGCCTCTGGTAATATTCATTTTAATTGAATCTTAAAATCAGTCTATGCTAAAATACGGGCTCCTTTTATTTACAGCGTTATCAATGGCCTCCTGTGCACATGTAAAAGAATATCAGAAAAGCAGGGTCAACGATTCCGAGATGTCTCTTTCAAGCAGGCATGTTGAAAAAAATGAACTCAGTGCAGAATCCTATCGGGAAGGGTCTTCCGGAGCCAATGGTGGCAAAACGGGTGGTGGTTGTGGCTGTAATTAAGATCTAATAAGTAAAATAAAACATGAGAAAGCTCTCCCTTTCAGTAATCGGGATGTATCTGGTGATGGCCCATGCATTTTCACAGACAAATACAACAGACAGCACAGGCTATAAGCCAAAGAAATTAAAACTGGATGAAATTAATCTGGTAACTAGTTACTACGATCAGACGGCAGATAAATCCGCCGTAATGGGTGGGAGAACGGACTACAAGGGAAATGCTGATGTAACCGATTTTGCAAATGGAATCGATGTAACTTTTATTGGCTGGGATAAAAAGCAAAGAAAAAATACGCTTTCTCTGGGATTGGGCATCGATTATCATACGGCTGCCTCACAGGCTTATATCGATTCCAATGGAACTTTCCGGAACAATGGAACCAGAATCTACCCAACACTAAGCTGGTCAAGAGAAAATGATAAGAAAGGAACATCTTTCGGGTTAGGTGCTTATTATTCGGCGGAAAGCAATTATTATTATTCCTTCGGACTCAATGGGTCCGTTTCGAAGAAAAATAAAAATAACGGTGAATTCAGCCTGAAAGTAGTCAGCTTTTTCGACCAGATTAAAATGATATATCCGACAGAATTCATACCGGTCACAAAAGCACCGCCGGTGGATAGCGCTCTGCAACTTCATTATATTACAACAGCCAGTGGACGATCGGAGTTGGTGAACTCCAATGGTCAGGTAGTCGGAAAATCAAAAGCTCCTGATGTTCCCTCCAAACCAAGAAATACACTAACGGCTTCCCTTTCCTTCTCTCAGATAATCAATCAGAGAATGCAGGGAAGTATTGAATTGGATATGGTGTACCAGAATGGTTACCTGGGATTACCCTTTCATCGTGTGTATTACAATACAGGAAAGGATACCATTGAAAATCTGCCATCCCAACGATTTAAACTGCCGATTGGTTTCAGGCTGAATTATTTCCTGGGCGACAAAATTATTATCCGTTCTTATTATAGATTTTATGCTGACAGCTGGGGTCTTGTGTCCAATACTTTCAATCTGGAAGTGCCCGTCAAAATCACACCCTTCTTTTCCATATCACCTTTTTATAGGTTTTACATGCAGACCGCCGCAAGATATTTTGCGCCCTATGCTGTACACACAGAGGATGAGCAATACTTTACGAGCAACTATGCATTGGCGGCATTTAATAGCAACTTATTCGGTGCTGGTCTGAGGCTTGCTCCACCCAGGGGTATTTTTACAAACAGCCTCCGGATTCTGGAATTGAGATACAGTCATTACACGCAAACCACCGATCTGAATGCCAATATCATTTCATTGAATCTGACTTTCAAATAAAAATTACGGAAAACAGTTGCGATATTTGAAAATGATTCGTAAAATATTTATTGGACTCATTGTTATTTTTATTTTGATTCAATTTATCAGACCACCACGCAACAATGGTATGGCGGAGGGCCCTGCGGATCTGATTCATACTGTTCACACCCCCGATTCAGTCGCGCATATTTTGAAAACATCCTGTTACGACTGTCATTCCAACCGTACAGAATATCCCTGGTATGTAAATATCAATCCGGTCGGGCTATGGCTGAGAAGTCATATTAATGACGGCAAACGTGCCATTAATTTTTCTGATCTTTCAGGATTCACCAAAAAGAAACTGGACCATCGCATGGCTGATATTGCAGAGGAAG
>DASSGT010000885.1:0-4131 GCA_035693345.1 Puia sp.
CAGCATTACCTGGAAACCAGAAATGACACATCCAGTGTGGTACCTTCCACATTTGAAATCACCGACCCTACTTTGAACCAGCTTTTGGAAAAATTACATGGCGCTCAGAGTGAATATGCAAGGCTCCGGAAAACGACGGCCGAAAATAATCCTATTCTTTCTTCCATAAAAGATGAGATCGTCAAGAACAAAGCCGCGGTACTTGAAACAGTCAAGAGCCAGAAATCGAACCTGCAAACCAGTCAGTCATATGTAGACCAGATATCCAATCGAGACTCTGCCATGGCAAATGCCATTCCACAAAAGGAAAAGGAACTGGTGGAAGTCAGCAGGCAAAGAAATATTACCGCCGATATATACTCCTTCCTTTTGCAAAAAAGAGAAGAAGCGGCTTCGTATACGATGAGTTCAGTCTTACCCGATAGTTATATTGTCGACAAAGCGACATCCAGCGAGACTCCGGTTAGTCCGAAAAGAGGCCTGATCTATCTCATGGCATTGGTCTTTCCATTTGCGCTGGGTAGTTCTGCCATCTCGGTAAAAGGCATGCTCAACAATAAAGTATTGTACAGAAGTGACATTGAGGCGCTCACAAATTTCCCGGTCATCGGAGAAATCATCGAAGGAAAGTTTCAGAACGGTCTGATAACGGCTACAAAAGAAAGAAGTTTTATTATTGAACAGTTCAGGCTGTTAAGATCTGCGGTAAAAAATCTTTCTGACACACCAGGGCATGTAAAAAGAATTGTGTTTACTTCTTCCATTGAAGGAGAAGGCAAAAGTTTTATAGCAACCAATCTGGCAAACCTGATTACGAGAAACAATAAAAAAGTTGCCTTACTTGAATTGGATTTGCATCAGCCTTCCATTTGCGAGATGCTCGGATTGGAACGGGGGGTCGGGATCACAGATTATCTGATGGGTAAAGTTTCCGAATCTGAAATTTTATTGCAAACACCTTTTAACCCGGATTTGTATTTTGTACAGGCCGGTCACCTGGAAGAGGACGCATCAGAATTATTATTGAACGGAAAAATAGAAGTATTTCTGGATTATTTAAACTCAAAGGTGGATACTCTGATTATCGATATGCCACCCATAAATCCCATAACTGACCTATATGTCATTGCACCCCTCTGCGATTACACATTGTATGTAATCAGGCATGGTAAAGTGCGAAAAAATAACATAAAAATGCTTAAAGAAAATATGGAATTCCACAATATTAAAAATGTGGCGTTGATTTTTAATGGTATAAAGAAAAGAGGTATTGGCCAATATAGCTATGGCTACGGTTATGGCTATGGTTACGATTATAAATCTTCTTATGATTCATACGGAAAAGCCAAGAAGAAGAAAACAGTGTAATCAGCCGGAGCCCTCTCTCCGATCAGTCCTTGCAAGAACAACTGTTTTCCGTTCAGACCCAGCGTAAGGATTCAAAAATCAATATTCATTTCCAAATACTTAAATCAGGTTTTTATGCGTTTTTAGTAAGCATAAGGACAAACCAGTATAAATCGCTGGTATTGTGATGGTTACAGCCAAAATTTGATTTAATCAGACCATTCTTTGGGACTGAGGTGGCGTAGCTGTATTTATCCCGGTCATTTATAATTCAAACGTGATAGTCAAAATAAAAAAAGCCTTCTCTACCGACCTGGTTAAGGTGTCATCCCTGAATGCCGTTTCCACCGTAATTAAAATGCTGACAGGACTGGTCAGCGTAAAGGTTGTGGCGGCAATAATCGGGCCGGCAGGCATCGCGCTGCTCGGTCAGCTGAATAACTTTTCAACCATTACGCTCGGAATTTCCAGTGGCGGCATCAATGCCGGAATGACAAAGTATGTATCCGAATATTCCGGGTCCAGAAAAAAATATCTCCTTTTTCTCGGTACGGGGTTCTGGGTCACCATATTTTTCTCCATTTTGACGAGCATTGCGCTGATAGCAGGCGCCGGATATTTCTCCAAAATTATTCTGCTTGATGAAAAATACAGATTCGTTTTTTATTTCTTTGGCTGTACAATTATTTTATATGCATTAAATGCGCTTTTGATCTCTGTTATCAATGGTTTTAAAGAGTATAAAAAATATATCATTGCGAATATACTGGGCAGTATTGTCGGCCTGATATTTTCGGTCATTCTTTCTATCCGGTATGGCGTTTCAGGCGCCCTGATTTCGGTGGTCACTTTTCAATCGATCGTTTTCCTCCTGACGCTGGGGATTATTCACAAATCCTACTGGTTTGAATGGCGGGTGTTTACAAAAAAATTCAGTAAACTGGTAACGGGAAGGCTTGCTCATTATTCAGTTATGGCCCTGGTGAGCGCGATTGTGGTACCGGTCAGCCAGTTGATCATAAGAAGCTATATCAAAAACCATGAGTCCATTACCAGCGCCGGTTTATGGGAAGGAATAAACAGAATTTCCATTATGTACCTGCTGGTTATTACGACATCCCTCAGTGTATACTATCTGCCCAGACTGGCTGAACTTAGAAACAAAAATGAGTTAAGAAAGGAAATATTCAGTGTTTATAAACTGATTATCCCGCTGCTGGTGGCCGCCACCATAGTCATATATTTTTTAAGAAAACTAATAATTCAGATATTATTTACAAAGGCATTTGCCGGGATGCAGGAATTATTTGGCTTTCAGCTCATTGGGGATATTTTTAAAATGGCCGGCTGGATATTGGGATATCTTATGATCGCCAAGGCAATGACCAAAACTTATATAACCATGGAATTTGTAAGCTACTCAGGCCAGGTGGTTTTTAGCTGTGGTTTTGTGGCATTATACGGGACTGTGGGTGCTACCATCGGTTATGCGGTGGGCAACTTGCTTTACTTTGTTATTATGGTTATTATTTTCAGAAAAATATTATTTAATTACAGTTAACGGTCTGTTTCAGACACCATCACGCTGTTGAATAATTCCAACAATCATTCCTGATAAGATTTAATGGCAATCAATTTAAACAATGAAATGGCGCCATTGGTTTCCATCGTACTGCCAGTATATAATGGCGAAAAATATCTGGCAGAGTCTCTCGATAGCGTATTTGCTCAAACCTATCAGAACTGGGAACTGGTTATCATTAACGATGGATCATCAGATGGTACCGAAAAACTGATATTTAACTATCAGGATAAAAGAATAAAATATCTGCCAAACGACGGTAATAAAGGAATTATATTTTCGCTGAACAGAGGTATTGAGGAATCAAATGGCACATATATAGCCAGATTGGATGCTGACGATATTGCCCTACCGGACCGAATAGAAAAACAGGTAAAATTTCTATCTGAAAACCCGGAATTCGCCCTGTGCGGGAGCTATTTTCGAACGATAGATTCAAAGGGAAATTTGCTAAAAAATGTCGAGTTTCCATCGAATAACAGAGATGCCCAGTCTTTTCTTCTGTTGCACAATTGTTTTTGCCATTCTGCCATTATGATGCGCACGAATATTGCAAAGGATCTGAAATATGATGAAAATTATCAGGTATGTGAAGATTATGATCTCTGGTACCGGATATCCAGGATTGGCAAAATTTTGAATTTGCCTGTTTTTACAACACTGTACCGCGTTCATGAGAACAACATGAGTACCACAAAAAGCGAAATCATGTTCGTACATGTCAATAAGATCAATAAAAGAATACTCGATGACCTGGGAATTGATTATTCAAAAACCGAACTGGCGGCGCATTCAAATGCGCTTTGTTATAATGCTTCCTTTTTCGGAAATCCGGAATCCATACGCATCCTGGAAAACTGGATGCTTAAATTATATTCCTATATTAAAAAAAGTGGCCATTATAATGCTTTTCTTTGTTATAAGATTCTCATTGAAAAATGGATCGTCATTACCTATAACACCAGAAATTTTAAAAAAATGTTCTTTAATCGATTAATGGTGATTCATCCATCTGTTTATCTGAACAATCTGGTTAGAAAAATTAAAAAAAATATTTGAGTAATTTTGTTCTTTGTTGTGATAACATTTTATAAGTTTTTCCGGTGAACACTATTTTACTTGCACTAGCAGGGGGATTGTTTATATACATTCTCATTACCAGACCGGAAATCATTGCTGTTTTATTTTTTACTATAACGATA
>DASSGT010000886.1:0-9857 GCA_035693345.1 Puia sp.
TGTTTTCCAAAGACCGATGAATTCATCTGCATGTCCCCATTTCACTTTATAATAATTCTCAATTGTAAAATAATCTTTGGAGGGATCGGCAGCTTGTTGTGAAAAACTATTGAATGAAATAAATAAAAAAGGAATAATAAAAGTGTATAGAAATTTCATAACCGGAAATTTTAAACTGTGGAAAAGACTTTTGCAATAAGACTGTGAAAATGATGTATCCCCTGTTCCCGGGTTACTGAATACCTTCCGTGATGATAAAATCTGGAACGTACTCCTTTCTGCACAGCTTCCACCACTTCTTCATCCTCCATTTCCACTGTGTCCAAACCAGAACCGGCGCCCTTATTAAATAATTCTTCCTTCCATACATAAGTAAGAAAAGAAACTTTGTTCTGGTCAATGGAAACGGGCTGCACGAGATTGATACTGAGTCCCCAGGGATAGAAATTAAACATCATATTGGGAAAAACGTAAAAATAATAAGCCGCCACTTTCTTGCCATAATCCGGTGATGAAACGGGAAGATCAAAAATCTCTTCGTCTGTTTTAGCAAGACCCAGCTGAAGGTTTGAAAAATCAAATATTTCTGTTGTATAATTTCCAAAATCAATGACCGCATTGAGACCGGCGTGGACGAATGGTATATGAAAACCTTCAAGGTAGTTTTCACAATACAATGCCCAATGAGCTTTAACCATATAATCCGCAGACAATTCTGGTTTAAAAACAAATTCATCGATGGGAAGCCAGGACAATCTGTCCTGCATAGCTGAGAAATATTTTTTCGGATCAGCGTTTGCATCGAGAGAGCAAAAGAGCAGTGGCCCCCAGTTGTACAATGGACGTTGTTGCAGATCGTCTTCTTTTGTTGGAAAACTTTTCACTTCTTTGAATTCGGGCATGGAAAGAAAGCTCCCATCCAGACGGAACTGCCTTCCGTGATATCTGCATCGAAGATTCGTAGTCTGGCATGCCTGCCCGATCAATACAGTTCCCCGATGCGTACAAACATTTGACAGACAACGTACCTGTACGCCTGCATCTTTTACAAGCAGTAATGGTTCGTCCAGATAGTTTTCCAAAAGAGTGAAAGGATAACAACTTCCCGGATTGGGTACGAGATTTTTGTCACCGATGAATTGCCAGCTTTTTGAAAATATTTTTTCCCTGCTCTCTTTATAGACAGACGGGTCCGTATAAAAATCCGTGTCCAGAGTTTTTGCCCGGGAGATATCTGGATCTATTTCAAAGCGGTGTTCCTGCAACATTTTAAATTTTTGTGATCATTTCATGCAAGAAGCAGCGGCTGGATGCACTTGCCTCCTGCCCTCCTGCCTCATCCCTCCTGCCTCATCCCTCCTGCCTCATCCCTCAGGCCTTCTTGTATTTCCAATGTCTTATCTTTCCCTCTTCCAGCCACTCAATCGTTGTAGCCAGTCTTTTATTTAATGTGTCTTCTGTTTTGGCTTCGACGATCCATTCAATATATTCCCTTCGCTGTGAAGGCGGAAAAGCTTCAAAGGTGGCAAGTGCCTTTTTGCTTTTCTTTAGCGCAGCAGAAAGTTCCTTTGGTATTGGCAGTTCTTTTTTTGGAGCTGTTTTTGGTTTCGCAACTTTTACATTGTTTTTATTCAGGAGGGCAGCTTCCTTTATATAAGCCAGGAGAATTTTATCCGGAGGAAGATCTTTCATTGTAACGAGTTTGTTCAAATGCCCCATCGAATTCTTGTCTGCAAGATGCAAAATCCCGTCCTTGTCCTTCAATAGTGTGGCCTTCCAAAAACCCATCGAACAATGTTCTTTAAATGCTGCCATGCTGCACAACATGCTTCCATAAGCTTCATAATTCGGGAAACTCCATTTAATGGTCTCCACTGCTTCAGGACAACCCTGAAATATTAATTTTCGGAGTTTTTCAAGAATGGGTTTTGCAAATGGGGCGGCTTTTTCTATATAAGCATCAACCCGGGGATCCTTTTCCGGCATGATTTAATATTTTATTCAACAATTTACCTAAAGCATTCAAATTTCTTCCTTAAATTATGGTATTGTCATCTCCAAAAACAGAACTCAAAAGAACACTCAGCCCTTTCCTTTTATGGGGTCTGGGTGTAGGCTATGTGATATCCGGAATGTATTTTGGGTGGAACCTTGGGCTCGAACAGGGTGGAACCGGCGGTTTGGCCATTGCCACATTCTTCATTATTATTTTATACAGCACTTTTACATTCAGTTATGCAGAACTTGCAGCTGCCATTCCCAAAGCGGGCGGTGCATTTGATTATGCCCAGCGTTCCATGGGAAACGATCTGGGTTTCATCGCCGGCATGGCCCAGAATATCGAATTTATTTTTGCACCACCTGCCATTGCATTTGCAATCGGCGCTTATTTCAATCTGTTTTTCCCGCAGGTTCCTATCCTCGCGATTGCCATTCTGGCCTATATTCTGTTTACCGCGCTGAATATTTATGGAGTGAAGGCTGCCGCCCTGTTTGAATTGGTCATTACATTACTGGCGGTGGGGGAATTATTATTATTTACCGGTATCACCCTGCCGCATTTTGAAATAAGAAATATTCAGCATAACGCCTTTCCGCATGGATGGCAGGGAATCCTGGCCGCCATTCCTTTCGCCATATGGTTTTTTCTGGGTATCGAAGGTGTTGCCAATACTGCCGAAGAAGTATTGCGTCCTCAGCGTACCCTGTTGTTGGGATTTGGTTCTGCCATCCTCACCCTTGTCATTTTATGTGTGTTGATATTTTTAAGCTCCATTGGAGTGAGCGGCTGGGAAGCCATCGTTTACCGTCCGGACGGTACCACGTCGGATTCTCCACTTCCCCTGGCACTTGCGCAGATCACCGGCAACAATCATCTTTTGTATCATTTGTTAATCACTATAGGCCTGTTTGGATTGATTGCTTCCTTTCACGGATTGATTTTAGCAGCCGGACGATCAACATACGAATTTGGGAAAGTAAAATATGCTCCGGCGATCCTGGGGGAAATACATCCGAAATTTAAAACGCCATCCAACGCTTTGATCGCGAATATGATGATCGGCGTCATCGCCCTTTTATCGGGCAAAACGTCCGAGATCATTACGATCTCGGTATTTGGTGCCTTAACGCTGTATATTTTATCAATGATTTCCATGTTATTACTGAGAAAAAAAGAGCCGGACCTGGATCGCC
Source organism: Puia sp. (assembly GCA_035693345.1). Taxonomy (GTDB): domain Bacteria; phylum Bacteroidota; class Bacteroidia; order Chitinophagales; family Chitinophagaceae; genus Puia. Next base: position 3,196 of record DASSGT010000886.1, read on the forward strand.
CGTTTCTCGTACCATTCTATCCTGTTTTTCCAATTATCGCGCTGGTCATTTCCACCATTTCCATCATTGCCATGGCAGTTTATAATTTTGCCTTAGCCTTATTTTATATTTTGCTGATGTTTATATCCTTTGTATTCTTTAAACTTATTAAAAAAAGGGGAAGCCCATAAAAATCAAAGTATGGACACGAAAGAGATTCTCCAGTATGTTAAGAATCATACCGCCGGAAAAGTAAAAATGGCCATCACGGATATCGATGGGGTGTTGCGGGGCAAATATATTTCTTCAGAAAAATTTTTTTCTCTTACAGATGCTGAAACCAGCTTCTGTGATGTCATATTTGGTTGGGATGCTGCCGATCTGGCTTATGATAATTCATCCTATACAGGCTGGCATACCGGATATCCTGATGCATCTGCGCGACTGGATCTGACCAGCTTCAGAAAAATTCCCTGGGAGGATGATCTTCCTTTCTTTCTGGGTGAATTAATATCAAACAGCCGTCAGCCGACTGTCTGTCCGAGGTCACTTCTGAAAAAAGTTTTGGCTGATTCGATGTCCATTGGATTTCTTCCTCTTTTTTCACAGGAATTTGAATGGTATAATTTTGCGGAAACGCCTCAGACCATACAGGATAAACAATACAGGAACCTGCAGGCCCTCACGCCGGGCATGTTCGGCTATTCCATTCTGAGGGCCGGTTTGCAAAATGATTTTATGACGGACCTCTTTGAATTGCTGACCCGTTTCAGTATACCTATTGAAGGACTTCATACGGAAACCGGTCCGGGTACTTATGAGGCGGCAATCCATTATTCCGCACTGGTTGAAGCCGGTGACCGGGCCGTATTGTTCAAAACTGCCGTGAAGGAAATAGCTTACAAACATGGTATCATGGCCACATTTATGGCCAAAGTGAATGAACATCTGCCGGGATGTGGCGGTCATGTTCATCAGAGTTTGTGGGATGCAGACAAAAAAAAGAATCTTTTTTATGATGAAAAAGATGAATTGAAAATCAGCGAAATCATGAAGCATTATATTGCCGGACAGCTGTTGCTGATTCCGCAAATTCTTCCTCTGTTTGCGCCAACCATCAATAGTTATAAACGATTGGTGGAAGGTGCCTGGGCACCGACAACGCTCACCTGGGGCACTGATAATCGTACGGTGGCGCTCCGGGTACTGTGTGCCGGGAAATCATCTGCCCGGCTTGAGACACGTGTGATCGGAGCGGATGTAAATCCATATCTGGCGATGGCCGGCGCACTGGCTGCCGGACTTTATGGAATAAAAAATAAATTGCCCTTGAAACAAGCAGCGACCACGGGCAATGGTTATTTGGATCAAAGTCATGGCCGGCTTCCGTCAACACTGGAAGAAGCCACGAAAAAGATGAAAGAATCTGTTATTGCCAGGGAAATACTGGGAGATGGTTTTGTGGATCATTTCACGCGCACCCGCGAATGGGAATGGAGACAACATCTGAAATCAGTAACAGACTGGGAGTTTAAAAGATATTTTGAAATCATTTAGATCTTACAATGAATTATAATAAAATAGTTCAATACAATTTTCCAACCATAATCCGCTTCGGTCCGGGGTCTGTAAATGAACTGGGAGACTATTTGTCAAAAAATGGTTTGAGCCGTCCACTAATCGTAACTGACCCTACAGTTTCACAGTTGTCTTTTCTGGGAAAGATTGTAAAAGACCTTCAGGGTCGGAATATTTCCGTGGAGACATTTTATGATATCCACAAAAATCCGGTGAAGTCCGATGTTTATAAGGGTGCGGAAATATTCGATGAAGAAGAAAGGGATTGCATCATTGGTATTGGCGGAGGAGCCGCACTGGATGTCGCCAGGGCGATTACACTCCGTATACATCACCGCGAAGATTTATTCAAGTATGATGATCTCAAAGGTGGCGATGTATTCATCACGAACGATGTTCCTCATTTCATTACGATACCGACTACTGCAGGCACCGGTAGCGAGGTGGGCAGAAGCGCCATTATTTCAGATGACGAAACACATCAGAAGAAAATTCTATTTTCACCCAAACTACTGGCGAGAATAGTTTTTGCGGATCCCCTGCTTACGATGGATCTGCCACCTTTCATTACTGCTGCTACAGGTATGGATGCATTGACGCATAATATGGAAGCCTTCCTGGTTAATATGTTTCATCCGATGTGCGATGGTATTGCGCTGCAGGCGATTTCACTGATCCAGTCATCATTGGTTAAGGCGGTGAATCATCCGGACCTGGAGTCAAGAAGCAACATGCTGATCGCCTCACTAATGGGTGCGGTTGCATTTCAAAAAGGGCTGGGTGTTGTGCATTCATTGGCGCATCCGCTTTCGTCACTGCTGGATACACACCATGGACTGGCAAATGCCATCAATATTCCTTATGGAATGGAATTTAATATAGAAGGATTTGAATCGAAATTTAAACAGATTGCAAAAGCACTCAATCTTCCGAAGGAATCAGGAGAAGCCGTGGTCAGATATCTGTTTGAATTAAACGAAAAAATAAATATTCCGAGAAAACTGAGCAGTATTGGTGTGAAACATGAACATATCGAAACTTTGTCGGATCTCGCACTCGCAGATTTTGCGCATCCCAATAATCCGAAACCAGTAAGCAGGGATGATTTTAAAAAATTATATCTAAAAGCTCTTTAGCGAAAAAATTTCCAGTACCATGCAAATCATTAATCCGGCGACAGGGGAATTGATCCGTGAAATATCGGAAGACAATCGCGAAACTCTCAGCAAGAAATTTCAACTATTAAAAGATACCCATACCGGATGGTCAGCCCTCGGAATAAAGCAAAGGGTAAAAATCCTGCAGGACTTTTCAAATGGTTTGGAGAAAAACATAGAATCACTGGCCGCCGTATTAACAACTGAAATAGGTAAGCCCTTGCAGCAAAGCAGGAATGAAATAAATGGCGCCAGAACACGAATCCAATGGCTTACAGAAAATGCCGAGAAATATCTGGCAGAAGAAGAAATGACAAAGACCCCTGAGTTGACAGAAAAAATTTCTTATGATCCCCTGGGCGTGATATGTAATATCTCTGCCTGGAATTATCCCTGGCTGGTTGGGGTGAATGTTTTTGTTACGGCATTACTGGCTGGCAACGCCGTGATGTATAAGCCTTCTGAATATGCTATCCTCACCGGATTTGAGATTGAAAGGCTGTTAAAAAAATCCGGTATACCGGAAGGTGTATTTCAATTGGCAGTGGGCGCCAGGGAAGTCGGAGAATTGCTATTGGATCTCCCATTCGATGGTTATTTTTTTACAGGCTCCTACAAGACCGGAAAATATATTTATGAAAAATGTGCATCCAAAATGGTTCCCTGCCAGTTGGAAATGGGCGGTAAGGATCCGTTGTATGTAGCCAATGATGTTGCGGATATAAAGCAGGTTGCCGAAGCAACGGCGGATGGCGCATTTTATAATAACGGGCAAAGTTGTTGTTCCGTGGAACGCATTTATGTTCAGGAAGACGTCTATGATGCCTATCTCCGGGAATTTGTCGAAATAGTAAGATCATGGAAAATTGGATTACCTACTGAGGCCGGGATATATTTCGGTCCCCTGACCAGGAAAGCACAACTGGAAGTATTGGAAAGACAGGTCAGAGATGCCGTTGCGAAGGGTGCCCGGATTTTAACAGGCGGGAAACGCATCGACGGAAAAGGATATTTTTTTGAACCCACCATATTGGCCGACGTTACACAGGATATGCTTGTCATGAAAGAAGAGTCATTTGGCCCCGTCATCGGTATTATGAAAGTAAAAGATGATGAAGAAGCCGTGCAACTGATGGCTGATACAGAATATGGATTGACAGCCGCGGTATATAGCAGCGATCAACAAAGAGCCGAAAAACTGATCAGACAATTTAATACAGGTTCAGGATATTGGAATTGTTGTGACCGCGTATCTGCTCCCCTGCCCTGGAGCGGCAGAAAGCATTCCGGATTCGGTTCAGCACTCTCCCATGCCGGTCTTCTTTCATTCGTACGACCAAAAGCCTGGCATATGAGAAGATAACACCTTCACAGAAATATCTAGCATATGATAAGAAAGCTGATGTCGTCAAAACGTTCTGAACATCAAGAAAAAGAAAACAAGCGGAATTTTGAGATCCGGCGTATTGAAACCTTTAGTGATGGTGTTTTTGCATTCGCAGTGACACTTTTGATCGTGTCCCTGGAAGTTCCAAAAAGTTTTGAAGAGCTGCTCACCACGATGCGAGGCTTTTTTGCGTTCGGAATCAGTTTTTTATTGCTCGTCATGATCTGGAACGAACAACACCGGTTTTTCAGGAACTACGGGCTCGACGACATTTGGACAATCACGCTGAACGGAATGTTACTTTTTATTGTACTATTCTATGTCTATCCGTTGAAATTCTTATTTACACTGATATTCAGTGATCAGATCTACGGCAGGAACAAGTCACCGTTTACTATTGAACAATCTCAGATCCCTATGCTCATGATGATTTATGCGCTGGGATTTATGGCCATCTACACTTTATTTTTCCTGATGTATTTGCACGCCAGTCACAAATCCGCAAAATTAGGTTTGAGTCCGGTTGAAAAATTTGATTGTCATTCAAGCATGTACCGTATATTAATCATGGTCATTGCCGGATTTGGTTCATTCATCACCGCATTTCTTATTAACAAAGACCAGGTCGGGTTGGCAGGTTATATGTATTTCCTGATAGGACCTGCCATTGGAATATTTTTTATCAGGCGAATCAGGATCAGGAGAAAATTATTCCCAACTATAAAATCTGAACAATAAAAAAATCAACGACGTTTCATCCAGAATCATCGTTGATTTCTATGCCTGCTAAGCATCAACTCCTCAGAACTTTAATCAGTTATTTTAATGCCAGTGTAACACCTCCGCTGCCCGCGTCAATATCTACCGGCGTACCACCACCATTAACGGTTCCACTGATACTTTGTTTTTCCATAGAACCGCTGAAATTATTCAGACCTTCAGTTTTGATGCGATCTCCATGAATATCCAGATTCAGTCCCTTACCTTTTGGGATCTGCAGATGAACACTTCCTCCTGAATTATTCAATTTTACAAATTTGCCTGTTTCCAATATTTCAACATCGATATTGCCACCACTGGTGGATGCTTCCAGGCTGCCACTCATGGATGACATTGAAATGTTACCACCTGAAGTATGCGTAACCAGCTCTCCACTGATTTTCTCAGCTTCGACATTTCCGCCGCTGGTAGTAGCCCGGATATTCCCGCTTAAATCTTCGAGTTCGATAGAGCCTCCTGAGGTATTCAGGTGAATCTGACCGGAACAATGTTTTGCCTCTATACCTCCACCACTGGTTTCCAAATCAATGTCTTCTTTAGAATCTGACACTTCAATTCCACCTCCGGAGGTTCTGCCATAAATTTTTCCCGTAAGTCCCTTTACTTCAAGACCACCACCGCTGGTATAGAAATGCTGTTCACCTTTCAGGTTTGAAATACTAATTCCGCCGCCACTTGTGTTGAGATGGGTGGCGCAGGTAACAGGAACATAAATTTTATAAGAGATGCTGATCTGGTTATCCCGGTTATTAAAGTTTCTCTTGGTTCTCGCAGTCGCTGTCAATTTATTACCTGAAACCGTCACTGAAAAATCATAGTCCTCTGCTATGATCTTATCGGCCTCTGCTTTTGTATATGTATTATGTCGTCCATTGCCATTCACATATACTTCAATACGTGCTTCGGACGGACTTACTCCGGACACCTGGATTCCTCCGCCGGACGTTTTTGCGTCTACCTGGTTAATGGCATCTGAAGTAAGGGGCTTGTTCAGGTATAACAGTCCCTTTTCGGAATTCTGTGCATTTCCCAATAACCCGGTGGCAATCAATAGAAGACTAAAAATGATTCTCATGATCTGAATATTTAATTGATGAATTTTTGAAGATTTACAGGAACCCATATTTTTATAGAGATAATCTAGCCACCTCAATGCCAGATCTACAACTCACTAATAATCAAATCAATAATCAAAAAATTCTGAACATCAGTGACCGGTTTTGATACGGTGTACGTCCGGTTTTTCTATTGCACAAACCATTCCGATCCATCCAAAGACACGGCTATTATTAAAATGTTGCAGCAAATCGTTCTTCGGACTAACTTTCTAAAAGATTTTTTTATGTCCTATTTTGAACCTCTCAATCGTCATGAGTTTTTACAAAATAAAAATTTATAAAATGAATGAATTTCTATTAATCTTCCGGAGAGATCTCAAATCGTCAGAAATACAGCCTTCGCCGGAACAACTGCAAAACATGATGAAGAAATGGCAAAATTGGATGGGTGGTATTGCTGCGCAGAATAAACTTGTGAGCTCAGGAAACCGGTTATCTAATGATGGAAAAGTATTAACACCGGGCGATGTGGTAACAAACGGCCCCTATGTGGAGATTAAGGAGTTAATTGGAGGGTATATCATGATCAGTGCTGATTCCCTGGAGGAAGCCGCTGAACTTTCAAAGGGATGTCCGATTCTCAGTGTTGGTGGCAGCGTAGAGGTGCGTCCTGTCGTTCCGATGAACATGTAATTTTTCCGATTTGATGTTTATAGTATGAAG
>DASSGT010000887.1:0-6780 GCA_035693345.1 Puia sp.
GTCAGTAAAGCGATTCCGATAACGACCGGAACAAAAACAGCACTGATGCGATCAGCCAGTAATTGTATTTTTGGTTTGTCCGTTTGCGCCCGTTTCACAAGGTCAATCACGTTGGAAAGTACAGAATCCCTGGCTGAAGCAGTTACCTGCGCCTTTAAACTTCCATTTATTAGTATTGATCCACCAATGATCGGATCTCGCGGATTTTTATTCACCGGAAGGCTTTCGCCTGTGATAATAGCTTCATCTACCTGACCTTCTCCCCAGAGGATTTTTGCGTCTGCAGGTATTTGTTCTCCGTCGCGGATCAGTACAAGATCTCCCGACTTTAACTGCATGCTGTCTACCGGAAAAATAATCTCCTGGTGTTTGTCATCAAACGCAATCATATTCGCGGTCACTTTTTGAGTTTTCACCAGTCGGTTAAGTGATTGCTGTGTTGATTGCAAAGACTTTTCTTCAATATAATTTCCCAGGAAGACCAGCGTAATAATAGCTGCCGAAGTTTCATAAAAAAGATAAGATTCTCCCAGACCGAAAATGGTTCCTGTAAGACTATACAGAAATGCTGCTGTCGCACCCAGTGCAATAAGCACATTCATGTTCGTCGAATACTGAGAAAGACTATGTATAGCGCTTCTGCCGAAATAGTGCATGCCGGTCACATAAACCGGAAGACATAAAACAAGCTGGGCCCATGGGTTCAAAAGCCAGTGAAAGAATGGCACATGCCCCAGCATATGTAACTGTAAAATCAGTGTAAACGGAATACAAATGATAAGATAACGAACAAACTTGTTAGTGTATTTCTTGTCTGATGATTCCTCAGCAACGTGGTATCCCAGACTTTCGAGACCCTTTTTCAGTTCCTGCTCAGATAATCCCGGAACATTCTGAAAATGTGCCTCACCAGCTGTGAGGCTGACACGCACATCCTTCATGCCTTTTTTTTCAAGAAAACCATTGATCGTTTGCGCACAGGCGCTGCAACTCATTCCCTCTACCTTCCAGTTAACTGTTTCCATGCTGTTATATCAAGACGAAGGCGACAAATTTACCGAATTTCGGCCGTACCACTTTTCATCATACAAAACAGGCTTGGTGCTATCTTTGTTGAATGGAACGGACTTATACCCTCCAGGAAATCGATGAACTGGCCCGGGTTTTCTGGGAATCCTTCCCAGATAAAAAAATATATGCAGTCAAGGGGAACATGGGTGCGGGTAAAACGAGTTTTATCCGGGCATTATGTAATGTGAAAAACGTGAGAGAAACGGTAGGAAGCCCCACCTTTTCTATTATCAATGAATATAGTTTCACGGGAGGCATTATTTATCACCTCGATCTTTACCGGCTAAAAGATGAGGAAGAAGCTATAAAAGCAGGGGTGGAAGACTGTTTTTATTCCGGAGAAATCTGTCTGGTGGAATGGCCTGACCGGGCACCCGGTATTTTCCCTGATGACAGCTTCGGAGTTTTGCTGGAGACTATCAATGAACACACCCGTAAAATAGTAACCTTCAGTTATTGGAAAGATTTCAGGATAAAATTGTAATTTTCACTCCCGCATATCGAACCATCCGGAGTCAAACGCCCTTTCATCATGTCGCAACACAGCAAACCATATATAAGCACATCATTCAGTTATGAAACTCTTGAAGAGACTTTGGACGTAAAGCCAAAATCAAGTATGCTATTGATTGGTGTACCCAAGGAAACGGCTTTTCAGGAAAACAGGATCGGACTGACACCGGAGGCTGTGAGTGTGCTGATCAGCAATGGCCATGAAGTTTTGATCGAACATAATGCCGGTGAAGCTGCTCATTATGGAGATAAGGATTATAGTGAGGCCGGAGCACGAATCATTTATGAGAAAGCGGAGGTGTATAAATGCCCAACCCTTGTAAAATCTGCACCGGTGGTGGAAGAAGATCTTCCCCTGTTACAGATGAACCAGACCATTATTTCTCCCATTCATTTGTCAGCATTGAAATCTGAATTGCTGCAGAAAATGATGGAAAAGCGTATTACCGGTATTTCTTTTGAAAATCTGAAGGATGAGAGTGGAAGTTATCCTATTGTACGCAGTATGAGTGAGATTGCCGGAGGTGCTGTCATGTTGGTTGCTGCACAATATTTAAGCTCTGCAAATCATGGAAAAGGCGTATTACTGGGCGGAATATCCGGCATTCCACCTACGAAAGTCATCATTTTAGGGGCGGGCATCGTGGGAGAATATGCTGCCCGGGCGGCGCTGGCGCTGGGTGCTTCCGTGAAAGTATTTGACAACAGTGTATCCCGTTTAAAAAGATTACAAAATAACATAGGATTTCGCATATATACTTCCGTTATAGAACCACGTATACTTTCCAAACAACTAAAAAGCTGCGAAGTAGCTGTTGGTGCACTCAGTTCCCAATCCGGTCGTACACCTGTTGTAGTAACAGAAGAAATGGTCAGTAATATGCGCACCGGGAGTGTGATTATTGATGTCAGTATAGATCGGGGGGGATGTTTTGAAACTTCTGAAATCACATCGCATGAACACCCGGTATTCATTAAATATGGTGTTATCCACTATTGTGTGCCGAATATTCCCTCCGGTTTTGCAAGAACCGCTTCCCAGGCTATTAGTAATGTAATTACTCCTTTGCTGCTGGAAGCGTCGGAAGAAGGCGGATTCGACAATCTAGTCTGGCATAAAATTCACTTACGCAGTGGTATCTATATGTTCAAAGGCGCATTGACAAATTTCCATCTGAGTCAGCGGTTTGATCTGAAATATACGGATCTGAACCTTTTGATCGCGAGTCAGCGATAAGACTACTACACAGTATAGGAGTATAAGAGTATAAGAGTATAGGAGTTAAGGATTGCAGTCACTCTTATACTCTTATACTCTTATACTCCTATACTTTTCAGGGCTTTCATATCAAGCACAGTCCGGCAAAAGGAATATTCCATCGGATCGTTCGAACTAATGATCAGCATTCTGTCTCCGGTAAAGTCCCTTATCAGTTCATGGTACATGGCGACCCCGGATCCATCCAGATTGGTGGTCGGTTCATCGAGTAATAAAATGGGTGTATCTGAAAAAAAAGCCTGTGCGAGCTTTAATCTCTGTTTCATACCTGAAGAATAATAACGGATCTGCTTATCAGCTGCTTCCTTCAACCCGACTCTTTCCAGGATATGTGAAAAGGTCATACTGCTTATCAGAGGTTTGAATTGGTGATGAAATCCAAAAAATTCATTGGCAGTCATCTCCTCGATTGTTTCAAGGTAAGGGGCAGCTATTGAAAAGAATGGGAAGAATTCAACCCTGGGTTTGCCCTCCTGGTTGTAGTATTCAATTTTGCCTTCACTGGGCATCAATGCACCTGCGATAAATTGAAGTAAGGTCGATTTCCCGGAACCATTGGGGCCTGTTATGGCGTATGCATGAGATGAAAAAAATTGATAGTTAAAATGCCGGAATATCCACTCCCGGTTAAACCGTTTACCTGCATCAGACAGGATAATCTTCATCGGTATTCCCTTTTCCAAAGCGTTTGATGATACCGCGACCGCTTTCCCGGATAAAAGTGACAATTTCGTCACGTTCATCCGTAGCCGAAAATTCTTCCTCCAGAAATTCGAGTGCCTGAGAGGTATTTAACCCTTTATTGTAGATGATCCGGTAGATATCCAGTATATGATTGATTTTATCGATACTGAACCCCCTTCTCTTGAGTCCGACAGAATTCACGCCGCAATAACTCAATGGCAATCTGCCTGCCTTGATATAGGGTGGAATATCCTTTCCAACCAATGAACCGCCCTGCAGAAAACTATGTTTACCTATTCTTACAAACTGATGAATGGCACACATGCCACCCAATATGGCATAATCCTCAATAATAACATGCCCGGCTACCTGTGTATTATTGCTCATCACGCAATAATCACCCACAATGCAATCGTGCGCCAGGTGGCAGTAAGCCTGAATCAGACAATTGCTGCCTATAGATGTTTTTTCTCTGTCCTTTGTTCCACGGTTAACAGTAACAAATTCCCTGATCGTGGTATTATCTCCGATAAAAACATTAGAATATTCCCCCTGAAACTTAAGATCCTGCGGTATGGCAGCAATGACAGCCCCGGGAAAAATCCTGCAGTTTTTCCCGATACGGGCTCCCTCCATGATCGTTACATTTGAACCTATCCATGTGCCTTCCCCCACTTCCACATCCTGATGGATGACGGAAAAAGGATCTATCTTAACGTTCGTGGCAACACGGGCATTTGGATGAATATATGTATGGGGATGGATCATTCGTTCATCGGTTGATGGTGAGGCCTGCTGCCCGCTCGGTAATATTTCTTTGATGATTGCAGGTTGCTTCATAAAAAATGCTGAGCACAACCCAGCCCTACAAAAATAAACTTATTTGACACATATCTGCTAATTTAACTTCTCTTTACCAGCTGTGCCATCAGGTCTGCTTCTGTTACAACTTTATTGCCTACGAATACAGTTCCGCGCATTTCTACGATTCCCCGGCGAATAGGATTTAACAGCTCCAGTTTCATAACCATCGTATCTCCCGGAACCACTTTCGCTTTAAACTTACAATTGTCAATCTTCAGAAAATACGTATCGTACTGGCCACCTGCCGCCATCGCATTGATGGCCAGGATCCCGCCCGTCTGGGCAAGAGCTTCCACCTGTAAAACACCCGGCATAATGGGATTACCCGGAAAATGACCCACAAAAAATGGCTCGTTAAACGTCACATTCTTGATGCCTACTATATAGGTGTCTGTCAATTCGATTATTTTATCAACCAGTAAGAATGGATACCGGTGTGGTAAGGTTTTCTCGATTTGCTGGCTATTATATATCGGAGGCTGTCCGGGATCATAAACCGGTGTATTCTTTAAGTGTTTGTTCTTGCGTATATATTGTTTGATTTTTCTTGCAAAATCAACATTCGTAGAATGTCCCGGACGGCTCGCGATCACGTACCCTTTGATAGGATAACCGATTAATGCCAGGTCGCCTATTACATCCAGCAGTTTATGTCTGGCCGGTTCGTTGGGAAAGCGTAATTCCAGGTTATTGAGGTAACCGCCACTCTTCACTTCCATATTCTCCCTTCCAAATGCCTTGGCGAGACGATGCATTTCATCATCAGTCACTTTCTTGTCTACGATTACAATGGCATTATTGATATCTCCGCCCTTGATCAGGTTATTTTCCAACAGCATTTCCAGCTCATGTAAAAAGCAAAAAGTGCGGCAGGGTGCAATTTCGGTTTTGAAATCCTTCATGGACTTCAGGCCTGCATGCTGGGTACCCAAAACGGGACTATTAAAATCTATCAGGGTGGTCACTTTATACTCCAGAGAGGGCATAGCCATCATCTCCACCCGTTTTTTTTCATCAAAATGTGTAATATTATTGTCGATGCTGTACCATGCTTTTGAGGCATCCTGTTCTTCCAGCCCTACTTCTTCGATGATCTCGACAAAGGGCTCTGAACTGCCGTCGATAATGGGTATTTCAGGACCATTTACTTCGATCAGACAATTGTCCACCCCCATACCCACCAGTGCGGCTAAAATATGCTCAATGGTGCTTATTTTGGCTCCGTTGTCTTCAATCGTCGTACCCCGGGAAGTATCTGTAACCAGATCGCAATCTGCCTTGATCAATGGTCTGCCAGCCAGGTCAATACGCTGAAACTGGAAGCCATAACCAGGATTGGCCGGACGAAGGGTCATATCAACCATGATACCCGTGTGCAATCCGGTTCCTGAAATATTTACTGCCTGCTTGAGCGTATGTTGTTTATCCGGGTTGAATTGTGCGTCCATCGATTGAATTATAACCCGCAAAGATACAATTTGATCAGGACTTCCGTTCCTTATGCGGAGAAGCATATTAACAAAAAATTACCCCCTGATTACCCTTTACTGGAAATGATTTAATTTTATTTGTATACAAACGAATATATGGAAGGAAAAAAGCCAAAGATCTTATTATGCGAGGACGATACCAATCTCGGTATGGTATTGAAAAATTACCTGGAGTTAAATGATTTCGACGTGACATTGGAGCGTGATGGACGTCTCGGCCTCGCAGCGTTCCAACGCGAACATGTAGACCTTTGTCTGCTCGACGTTATGATGCCGCACATGGATGGATTCACCCTGGCTGAAGAAATCCGCGACGTAAATCCGGATGTTCCATTGTTTTTTATTAGCGCTAAAACAATGAAAGAAGACATTATCCAGGGATATAAACTCGGGGCGGATGATTATATCACAAAACCCTTTGACAGTGAAGTACTATTGCTGAAAATACGTGCTATTCTTAAAAGAAATGACGACTTAAATAAAGAAGCCGACAACAAGGAATTTGATCTGGGCTCCTATCATTTCCATCCTAAGCTCCGGCAGCTCGTTCATAACGGTCAAACCCAAACACTTTCCCCCAAGGAAAATGAACTTTTGAAAATGCTGGCCGAACACCTGAATGACTTGTTACCACGGGAAGCAGCACTTAAAAAAATCTGGGGAAGTGATACATATTTTAATGGTCGCAGCATGGATGTATATATTGCCAAACTCAGGAAGTATTTGCGGGACGATACAAATATTGAAATCGTAAATATTCATGGAAACGGGTTCAGACTTGTTGCTCCTGTAAAGGCATCCGCATAACCTTGTTAATTGTGTATTCTGAATATTCAGATCGTTGAGGTTCATTTGGCAGACCTCCTCCTTTTACAGGAA
>DASSGT010000888.1:0-3520 GCA_035693345.1 Puia sp.
CGGTAATTTCTGGAGCATTTTTGTAAAATCAATTACACGCCTTTTACTTCCTTTATCTATTGTTGTAGCCGTTATCCTGGCTTTCAATGGTACACACACCAGTTACGATGGTAAGGACACGATCACGACCATGCAGGGTGATACCGTGCAGGTGTCCCGTGGCCCTGCAGCAGCGATGATCGCCATCAAACAAATCGGAACAAATGGCGGTGGATATTTCGGAGCCAATTCCGCGCACCCTTTTGAGAATCCAAACTATTTTACAAATATCGTTGAGCTGATCTCCATCGTTCTGATCTCCATGGCCTCTATATTTTCCCTGGGTTTTTATTTAAACAAGAAGCGATTTGCCTATGTGATATTTGGTGTGATGTCGCTGTTTTTTGTTTTGTTCTGTATTAATAATCTATACTTCGAAACGAAGGGCAACCCGGAAATCGGGCGTATGGGAATTGATCAGCAGATCGGCAGCATGGAAGGCAAGGAATTGAGGTTCGGCGCGGCTTCCACAGCTTACTGGAGTGTGATTACCACTTCCACATCCAACGGTTCCGTAAACGGTATGCATGACAGTCTCATGCCGCTGTCAGGTGGTGTCGTCATTCTGGATATGATGATCAATGCGCTTTATGGCGGAGTGGGTGTCGGTTTACTCAACTATTTTATTTTTATCATCATAGCTGTTTTCATTTCGGGCCTGATGGTTGGGAGAACACCTGAATTCATGGGTCATAAAGTGGAGGCAAAGGAGGTAAAGATTGCGGCACTGGTGACGCTGGTCTGCGCATTCCTGATAAAGGGCGGCACCGCCCTGGCTGCTTATATATTTGTACATCATCCCAATGCAGACTGGGCAGTAAAACCTTCGGGCTGGCTGAATAACCCCAGTTATCACGGTTTTTCAGAAATGCTTTATCAATACACTTCTTCCACCGCCAATAATGGTAGCGGATTTGAAGGTCTGGCAGATAATAATCCTTTCTGGAATATAACAGCGGGCATCGCCATGATGCTGGCGAGATTTATTCCGATCATCGGACCGGTAGCCATTGTGGGTCTGCTGGCAAACAAAAAATACATTCCGGAATCATCAGGAACCTTAAAGACAGATTCGATCACATTCGGGGTGATGACCATTTCAGTGATCGTGATCATTACGGCGCTTTCCTATTTTCCGCCGATGGCGCTGGGTCCGATCGCAGAATACTTAAGTATGCACAAATAAAAGATTGAAAAAAATTATATCATGAAAAGAACAAAACAATCATCCCTATTTCCCCGTGAACAGGTAGTTGGTGCTTTAAAACAATCCTTTGTAAAGCTGAGCCCGGGAACCATGATGAAAAATCCCGTGATGTTTACGGTTTATATTGGCACGATCATCATGCTTTTCGTTTGTGTCTGGATTGGCATGGGCGAGAAAGCGCAGGGCAGTCTGGCTTATAATATTGCCATATTCCTTGTATTATTTGTCACATTATTGTTTGCCAATTTTGCAGAAGGCATTGCCGAAGCCAGGGGAAAGGCGCAGGCAGACAGTTTACGAAAGACGAGGGAAGACACGCCGGCCAAAAAGATTTTTCCCGTAGGTGAAATTTTTGTCGGTGAAGTAAAGATAGTGCCTTCCTCCCAGTTGAGTAAAGGAGATGTCTTCATGTGTGAATCAGGCGATACCATACCGATGGATGGCGAAATCATCGAAGGGCTTGCTACCATTGACGAAAGCGCCATTACCGGTGAATCAGCTCCCGTGATCAGGGAAGCAGGCGGTGATAAATCATCTGTTACCGGAGGAACAAAAGTGTTGAGTGACATGATCAAAGTGAAAGTCACTACCAATCCCGGTGAAAGTTTTCTCGATAAGATGATCGCACTGGTAGAAGGAGCAAGCCGTCAAAAAACACCAAATGAAATTGCACTTACCATATTACTTGCCTGTTTTACTTTGATCTTCCTGATCGTCTGTGTAACACTGAAACCATTTGGTGATTATGCAAATACACCGATCACGATTGCAGCATTTGTTTCATTATATGTATGTCTGATACCCACTACGATCGGCGGGCTGTTAAGCGCCATTGGTATCGCGGGTATGGACCGGGCCCTGAGAGCAAACGTAATTACCAAAAGTGGTAAGGCGGTAGAAACTGCGGGAGATCTGGACACATTGTTACTCGACAAAACGGGAACGATTACGATTGGAAACAGGAAGGCAACTCATTTCTGGCCCGCCAATAAAATTGATCCGGCATTATTTGCCGAAGCCTGTATACTGGCTTCCATGGCTGATGAGACACCGGAAGGAAAATCTATCCTGGAACTCGCACAATCCAAAGGATCCAGACTTCCCGTTATAAATGATCATCAGGCAAAATTTATCCCGTTCTCTGCAGAAACCAGGAGCAGCGGGGTGGACCTGCCGGACGGTGTTAAAATCAGAAAGGGTGCAGCCGATGAAATCAGAAAACGGGTCATGAAGTCAGGCAACGGTTTTCCCGTTGAAACAGATACGCAGGTGAAGACCATCGCCAGTAATGGCGGGACTCCGCTGGTCGTGAGCCGTAATGAAACAGTCATGGGTGTCATCGAACTACAGGATATTATAAAACCAGGAATACAGGAAAGATTCAGCCGTCTGCGGAAGATGGGTGTGAAAACCGTGATGGTGACGGGAGATAATCCGCTGACCGCAAAATATATCGCAGAAAAAGCGGGCGTGGATGATTTTATTGCGGAAGCAAAACCGGAAGATAAAATGAATTATATCCGGAAGGAACAACAGGGTGGTAAGCTGGTTGCGATGATGGGTGATGGCACCAATGATGCCCCTGCCCTCGCCCAGGCTGATGTCGGAGTTGCCATGAATAGTGGTACACAGGCCGCAAAGGAAGCCGGAAATATGGTGGACCTCGATAATGATCCAACGAAACTCATAGAAATTGTTGAAATCGGAAAACAATTACTCATGACCCGTGGTACATTAACTACGTTTTCCATTGCGAATGATGTTGCAAAATATTTTGCTATCGTGCCGGCGTTGTTCATTGCTACTATTCCGGCCCTGCAGGCTTTGAACATTATGAATCTGAAGAGTCCCCAATCCGCGATCTTATCGGCCGTCATTTTCAATGCGATCATCATTCCGATTTTAATTCCGCTGGCGCTTCGGGGTGTGGCCTATAAACCTATTGGTGCGGGTGCACTGCTCAGAAGAAACCTGACGATTTATGGATTGGGTGGCATCATCGTACCGTTTATCGGCATCAAACTGATAGACATGCTGCTGGCTGTCATCATGTAATCATTTAATAATTTAAAAAGATGAAAAAATATATTCTGCCTTCATTAAAGCTTACGGCTGTGCTGCTGATCCTATGCTCTGTTTTGTATCCATTGCTGGTAGCAGCTTTTGGCCGGTTTTCGCCGGGTAAGGGAAAAGGAACCACTGAAACAGTGAATGGGAAGGTGGTTGGTTATTCACTGATCGGTCAAAAATTTGACCAGGACAAATATTTCTGGA
>DASSGT010000889.1:0-2788 GCA_035693345.1 Puia sp.
TCTACTTCCAGCTTATATAAAAGCCAGAGTTCCGCAGCTACATCCTTTCCACGGTCAAAAAGATCACCGCAGATCACCAGATGTCCCTTGCCAAAGGTCCACTGATATTTTTCGTCCATCACCCGGTTAGCGATTAAAAGATCTCTGAACGCTTCGAATTCTCCTTCTATGTCGGAAAAAGCGATGATCCTGTCTGTTTTACTCCAATTGTAAGGCTCCGTTTTTAATTTCTTCTGAAGAACCACAGAAAAGTCCCAACCGCTGTGGTTGGAAAAATGTATTTCCAGTGGATGCTTATCCTTTTCTGCAGTTGGAAAAGAATCAACCAGCACTTTACCATTTACATCCATGGCGCGGACAATGATATCATTTTTCCGGTATTCCACATAAGGACCTTCACACTGGTTTGGTGTTTGTCCGCAACAAAAAATCAGGCTTAACTGAAAAAAACATATGTATAACCAATTCTTCATGGAGGCGATTTGCGGGAGAAAAAAATGAACGCTTATTAAAAATACGTTTTTTTCAGACTATCTGCTCCATCTGGTTTTGCCAAATAACTGATACGAAAGTGGTTGGGCGTTCAATCCCTAAGAAAATGTTAGCCTTTTTTATTTATTGAAGATTTTCGATAAATAAATTATTATATTTGCATCGTAATTCATTTTATATGGATGCGAAAAAAGCGGAAAAGATTTCAAAGGCGCTGGCCGACCCTAACCGGCTGACGATCCTGAAGGAAATTAAAAAAAGCAGACAATGCCTTTATTGTGTGGATTTGAATAATACACTGAACCTCGCCCAGCCTTCGATTGCCCATCATCTGAAATTATTAATTGAAAGTGAATTGGTTACGTCTGATAAAGAGGGACGGAATGTGCGTTACTACCTGAACAATAAGCTCATGGATGAGTATATCAGATTTATTGAAGGACTGAAGATTTAAAAAAATTTTACTTCATTTATCGAAATACTTAAATAAATCTATAACTTTATTCTTTCTTTCTTGTTACTCTGTATGAATACCCCGGCTTAATTATATTGAAATATTTGAATATATCTATTAATAATCATCACCATGTCAACACAAACCATCACCAGAAACTTAATCAGCAGCCCGCTGTTGGCTGCCCTTGCATATTTCTCCATCCTGCTCATCGGCGGTTGTTATGCCAAGGCTGAAGAAAAGGCTAAAACCGTCGTCACTGTGCCGCCGGTATCCCCGGGCGTGCCGGTGGACGGTTATATTGTAAAACCGGCGGTTTTAAAAGATGAAATAGAAATTACAGGTACCCTGGAACCGAATCAGGAAGTGGATATTGTCAGTGAACTGCCGCGGAAGATCATCCGGATCAATGCAAAAGACGGAGCATCTGTTACAGCCGGTCAGTTGCTATTTGAAATGGACAACGCCGATCTGCTGGCCCAACTGGATAAACTTCGTCAGCAGGAAAAACTGGCGAAATTAAACGAAGAACGCCTTCATGATCTCATTCAGCATGAAGCAGTCGTACAACAGGACTATGATCAGTCATTCACCAATTTAAAGGTGCTGGAAGCGCAGATTACCGAACTGCAGGTTTTGATCAATAAAACGAGAATCAGAGCTCCTTTCAGTGGTCAGCTGGGTATCGTACATGTTTATCCGGGAGCCGTAGTATCGGTCAATACAGTACTTACACATATTCAGGATAACAGCCAGGTCAAACTGGATTTCCACGTGCCGGAGAAATATGCACAGACCATTACTATAGGGAGCCAGCAGAAATTCACGGTGGCTTCCGACACAAAACAATATAATGCCAAAGTGATTGCGCGCGAATCCGGAGTGGATCAAAGTACAAGAACACTTCTGGTCAGAGCCGTCAGTCCAAATCCCGGCAGGATTCTGTTAGGCGGGCAGAGTGCCAGAATGAAGCTCTCCCTGCATTCAACCGCAGACGCATTGATGGTTTTGTCTCAGGCACTGATCCCCTCTTCCCAGGGCTACAGTGTGTATACAGTAAAAAATAACCAGGTTCAATTGGCTGCCATCGAAATCGGACAACGCGGACCATACACCGTAGAAGTGTTACACGGTTTGAGTAAAGGAGATACGGTCGTGACCAGCAATTTATTGCGGCTGATGCCTGGTTCCAATGTTCGGTTTGCGAGTCTGAAGTAGGCAGGACGGCAGGAGGAAGGAGGCAGGAAGGAGGAAGGAATTCAAATTATCAGTGATCAAGTATTCTTTGCCCGTTAATAACTAATAATTAATAACTAATAATTATATGAGCGCTATATCACAAGTGAGTATTTCCCGGCCCGTGTTGGCCGGAGTTATGTCGGTGCTGCTGATTCTCTTCGGCATCGTAGGATATACATTTCTCGGGACCCGCGAGTACCCGGTGACCGATTCACCCATTGTAACGATCACTACGGTATATCCGGGAGCCAGTGCTGATATTATTGCATCACAGGTTACCAAACCGCTGGAAGAAGCCGTGGCTGAAGCCAATGGCATCCGCGCCATGAGCTCGGTGTCCCGTGAACAGGTCAGTGTGATCACGGTAGAATTCAACCTGAATGCCGATCTGGAAGCAGCTGCGAATGATGTCCGCGACAAAGTTTCAAAGTCGCGTCAGCAACTGCCGACAGACATAGAACCCACCATAGTTGAAAAAGCAGGGCCTAACGATTTCCTGGTCTTTCTTACCGTACAAAGTGATACAAAAAGCCTGGAAGACATTACAGATTTCGTCAACATCAATATTAAGGAAAGACTGCAATCCATTCCGGGTGTACGGCT
>DASSGT010000890.1:0-7604 GCA_035693345.1 Puia sp.
TATCGATGGACGAAACGTCCTTAATTTTTCTGAATGGGATCAACTGTCTCCTGCTGATCAGGCTGCAAAAATGTGGGAATCCGTGAACCAGATTATAGCGGAGGCCATGCCTCTTTCTGAATATACATTTGTTCATCGCTCTGCGCGTATTTCATCCGAAGATCTACAGGTGCTCAAAAATTATGTTGCAGGAATTCCGGTTTACCAGGCTAGTGATTCACAGAAGACTGAAACCCTGAGACAACAAATTCTTCATGAAAAAGAATATCAGGAAAGAAAAGTTATTCCTGTGGCATTGAATGGTATCGCCTTTATCCCGGATTACAAAAACTGGCAACCGGTTAGTTCAACTGAACGATATGACAATGGCACGTTACGTGTCATCGTCGGAAATGATATAGCAATCAAAGCGATCGCCGATGGAAATGCAAATCCCTGGCCTGACGGAACTATTTTTGGAAAGATAACCTGGGACGCACTCAAAGACAGCCTGGGTTTTATCCGGACCGGACCTTTTAAGCAGGTTGAATTTATGATCAGGGATAGTAAGAAATATGGCGCCACCAGAAACTGGGGCTTTGCCAGATTTAAAACCGCAGCGATGCTTCCCTACGGGCAAAACATTCTTTTCACGTCCGAATGTGTCAATTGCCATCAGCCAATGAAGGAACATGATTTTGTATTTACCATTCCTTTTAAATTTCCGTTCGATAGTCGCGAATTTAATTTGAAGAGCTCCTTTGTCAACCCAAAGGACTCCACTATGTCGATACTCTATGGCGGAAAAGGAATATTCAGGCTGGCTACCTGGAAACAAAAACCAGATGACCACTGGTTTGGAGGAAATGTGCCGGGGAATTTAGTTTCTGTCGATACGGTTGGCGAAATATCTCATGAGAAACTTTCTGTTTTGCCATGAAATCTTATTCTTTCAAAAGCCTGATAACAAATCCCCCGCCGGGTGCCAGATGAATTTTCTGTTTACTTCCGGGTAGTATATCTTTTTTCTCCATGATATAGTCCATCGCATTCCTGCCGGCATCGATACCATCACGACAAACCGTTGCTTTATATGAACCGGCCGGAAGAAAAGAAAAATCAATACCGACATCATATCCTTTTTCTGCAGCCATGCCGGCGATATACCAGTTGTCTCCGTGCCGCCGCGCTGTTACAATATGATCCGCCACTGCAGCCTACGGTACGGTAGGCGGTTGGCAGTTGGCGGTTGGCAGTTGACACTCGTATTAAGCATTGGGCCCTAATTGACAGTTGCTTTAAGCCTTAGCCCTGAGCCTTAGCCTTGAGCTTTAAGCTTTATGCTTTCCGCTTTCATTGGCATAGCTATTGCTAACCAATAGTAATCTTAAAATAACCATCAGAGTAATGAAAAAATTACACGCTTTTGGCGTTCTCGTTTTATGCATCTTAATTTTTGTGCAGTGTAAAAGTGGTCTGGTCACTACTTCCAATAGCTGTTACAATCTGATTAAATCTTCCAACGATCAGAATAAGGCGGGAGATTATTCCAGCGCGCTGGCCAATTTCAATGAGATCCTTAAAAAATGTGATGCTTACGATGCCAAGATACCGGCTTATGCCGGCAAGGCCGGGGCACTCAATGGTTTACATCAATACCAGGATGCCCTGGCGGCAGCCCAGGAGGGGTTAAAACTGGATAAAACCAGTATTTACAATTTATTTGAAAAGGCAAGTGCTGAGACCGGACTGGGTATGAATGCAGAAGCGAAAGCAGATCTGCAGTCCGTAATTTCCCTGACAGAGAAAAACCGAAATACAGCGGAAAGAGCCGGCATTTATGCAAAAATCGCGGCACTTGAGAGCCGTCAGAAGCAATATTCCGAAGCGCAATCCAGTGTACAGTCTGCTATTGGCCTGGATCCAAACAATGCAGATCTCTACATACTTCAGGGAGATATTTACACATCTTCCGGAAATTATTCGAATGCCATAGAAAGTTATAATAAGGCCATTGCCATGCAGGGAAATCAGTCAGAAGCATGGAAGGCGAAGATTGAAGCCATGGTCAAAATGAACCAGGCCAGGTATGGTACCAGTGATGCCAATGCGCTGGCTTCAAAAATGAATTCATCTGAGAAAAAGAATTTATGCGACGCCATTCAATCGGGCATCAGCCAGGGCGTTAAGGACATGAATATTGACCTTTTACGGTTAGCCATTTGTAAATGAATATTAAATTTTTATCATGAAATATCTTTTGTTTATACCAGTATTCGTATTGATTATTTTTTCATCCTGTAAAAGTCTGAACAATACACAGAAGGGAACGGCGATTGGTGTTGGCGCCGGAGCAACAGCTGGTGCGATCATCGGAGGTGGCGGAAAAAGTTCTGTCATTGGCGCTCTGATCGGGGCGGCCGTCGGAGGCGGCGCTGGTTATCTTATTGGCAATAACATGGACAAACAGGCCAAAGCCATCAAACAGGCCGTGCCGGATGCACAGGTGGAAAGAGTCGGAGAAGGCATCAACATGACTTTTAATTCCGGATTATTATTTAAGATCAATTCGAGTATGCTGAGCGATTCGGCAAAATATAATCTGGACAGGATCGCCGCTGTTTTTAATGATTATCCGGAAACCATCATCCTTGTGGAGGGCCATACCGACAATACGGGAACCGTTCAGTACAATATTGATTTGTCAAAAATGAGAGCGACAACCGTAGCTGACTACCTGATATCAAAAGGTGTTGCCAAAGACAGATTTGACATAAAATGGTATGGAGAAGATCAACCAAAATATCCAAATGATACGGATGCGAACCGGAAATTAAACAGACGTGTGGAAGTGGGTGTTATGGCAAACAGCGAACTTAAGAAACAGGCTGAAAACGGTAAGATTTCAAATTAAACTTTCGACTTAATCCTAAAATTATTTTTTATGCCGAATTGGTTACGTGCGCTGATCGCAGCTTATGGTGCGAAGAAACTGGGAGGTGGTTGTTTTTCCACCATTTTAATTTTTGTCGTAATTTATTTTGTCTTAGGGCAGTGTAATCATCCCGTAGTCCGGCATGCAGATTTACCTTCAACTTCTAATATGCACGTCGCAGCAATTCATAAAGGAAAATAAAAAAGAACCCTGTGTAGAGGTTTTTTAAAATCTATGCACCAGGCCGAAACCGAAAGAACCGTCCTGATAAGTAGGCATTACGACGGTCTTCACGTCTTTATCCTTGAAAAGTGTCCGTTTGATAACAGGGTAAATCCAGTAGGCCAGTTTGGTTGACATGATACCAATTCCTGCTCCCGCTGCCACATCTCCCAGCCAGTGTTTGTTATTATACATTCTTAAATATCCGGTGGTTGCTGCCATGGCATAACCGGCAACGCCGTACCAGGGTGAAACATCTTTATATTCCTGCCGTAAAAATTCGGCTGTGGCGAAAGCAGCAGCGGTATGACCCGAGGGAAATGAATAATGATCAGAACCATCAGGTCTCATTTCGCCCGATATACTCTTAATTGAGAAACTGACGGTCCCCATGATAATGCCAGAGAGGCCAAGTATCATCGTCCTGTCCCTGAAGTTATTTTTTCCCTGAATACCCATCGCATTCAAACCATATACTGCAACGACCGGAAGAAAGGGAAGGTAATTGTCGATATGGACCTGCTGCCTGGAAGAGCGGTCCGTATAAATTTCTTCCTTCAGTTTATCATTTACACTTGACAGGCTGGCATTATGGAATGAAGTAAAGCCGTATACGACCAGGACGGATGGAACAATAAATGATTTATAAGGAAATCCCTTTTTGGCTGTTGCCTCATTCCAGTTAAATGAGGGTGGTAATGTGTCTCTTTTAAGTTCAGAAAGGCCATTATTATATTGGCTGTACACCGCGGATCCCGATAAAAGGGCGGTTGCCAGGAGAAAGGGGGTTATTATTTTTTTCACTTAATGATGGGAATCATGCAAAATTGCAAAAATATATGGAGGTTTAAAAGGGGCACCTTACGATTTAACGTTCCTTTTCATGAACCGGAAACTTTATCCAGGCGATCCCCGCATTATTCACCCAGCCAGAAACTATAACCCAGGACCGCAGTGGCGGCACCTGTATTATTTTTGCCGTTTGCAGTGCCTTTCTGAATATTCAGGAAACCGTAATTGCCGCCGAATTCTATGAAAATATTACTGTTGCCGATCTTGTAGCCTAAACCAATATTTCCTTCCACACCGAAATTTGTACTATTCAGTTGATCCTTGATATCCTGCGTATTATCAAAATTCACCGAGCCAATCCCCAGGTTATTTTGCCCTGCGGGATCCAGGAAAATAGGACTGGTTCCGGATGTAACCTGTTTTGCTGACAACAGGAATCCGACAAAGGGTCCCGCATCGATATAAATTCTGAAGGGAGATTCATTGAAATCATAACCAAATTTTGCCAGTACGGGAATCATCAGGTAATTTATCTTGGCTTCGCTATTGAAATTGGCATACAGATAGGCCGGGGCCTGACCCGAAGGGAACATCGCCGCCAGATCGGAAGGCACAGGAAATGCCTGCATTCCGTTTTTCTTGCCGCCCTGCGAAGAGTATTCAACCATCGGTTCGATGGAGAATAAATCCGAAATTTTGTATTCTGCAAAAATCCCAAACTCGGGTCCCAGTCTTGAACTATACCCAGTATTCAACGGATTCTGCTCGCTACCGGATGCCGATAAATTGGGGATACTAATTCCTCCCCGCACACCTATCGCAATTTCCTGTGCCTGTACAAAAAAACCGGCCAGGAGAAACAGCATTGAAATGATGATTTTTATTTTTTTCATGACAATTGATTTAAACCAGGCTGGTTTTTCATGAAATCCGCAATCCGGCAGAAGATGCCTGAATATGGTTGGCAGAGCAACCATTCCTTCTATAAAATTAAGTTGATTCATGGGATTAACGAAAATTTCTGTAGGCTCCGATGACAGAAAAAGTCCTTATGGGTTATATTCATTATTCAAATAATACCACTTGAAACGTATTTTACTTTTTGCACTCATTCTGGCCGGTCCTTCCCTGTTAGCCTATGCGCAAAATGCGGATGTGACCATGATCAAAAAGCTGAACCGGCAGTGGCTGGATGCCATTGTGCAGGAGGATTCAGCTGCGCTCGGACGCATACTGGCTGATGACTTTGTCCTGATCAATCCCGGTGGTATGCG
This sequence comes from Puia sp., assembly GCA_035693345.1. Lineage (GTDB taxonomy): Bacteria > Bacteroidota > Bacteroidia > Chitinophagales > Chitinophagaceae > Puia. The sequence continues at coordinate 5,203 of DASSGT010000890.1, forward strand.
CAGAACCAAGGCAGATAATATTTCCCTGCATAATCCCGGTCAGCAGGTAACCCGGGTGGATATCGACAGTCAGAATGTACGCATGTTAACAGATGACGTGGGTATCATCACCGTCTGGACGACCAATTATATTACACAGGGTACAGATAAAGTGGCTTTAAAAATTTGTTATTTGGACATCTATCAAAAAAGAAAAGGTCAATGGAAAGCGGTGGCGGGGCACGTTACACTTCTACACTAAACCACAAAACCACAAAAGTATAAGAGTATAAGAGTGACTATGAAGTTTTTCTGTAATTCCAGATGGCCCATACATTTAGCACCAGGGCAAAACTGAGAATATATCCCAGTTCGATGAGAACGTCTGAGAACCCACTGCCCTTCAGCATGATCATACGCATAATTTTTATAAAATGGCTAACGGGTGTGAGACCTGAAATAATGCGGGCCCAGCGGGGCATACTTTGTACAGCGGTAAATAAACCACTCATCAGGATAAAAATAAGTATAAAGAAAAAAGCGACAAACATAGCCTGTACCTGACTCTCACAAAAAGTGGATACCAGTAATCCAAAACCAAGTAAGGCAATCATATAAGTACCAGCGACGGCATAAAGAAGCGGCAAGCTCCCCACCGAACTGATCCCATATACGATCCAGATTACCAACAGACCGATGGTAAATACGATCATGCCGATGATCCAGAACGGAATCAGCTTTCCGAGAATAAATTCCCACTTTTTTATCGGTGTCACATTGATTTGTTCAATTGTACCTACTTCTTTTTCCCTTACTATATTGAGGGCAGTCATAAATCCACCGATCATCGTCAGCAGCAAAACCAATACACCGGGCACAAAAAAAAATTTGTACTCTGCGAGTGGATTATACCAATTGCTAAAATCTATTCCCATGAAACCCATGGGCCTTGTTTTGTAATCCGGCACTTCTGTCTGGTTAATAGCCAGGTTCGCGTTAAAATCCGAGATGACTGATGACAGGTAGGCACCACCGATCGAAGCCTTTGAGCCGTTGATGGCATCTACAGAAATACCAATGGTTTGTTTGCCTTCCCTGACCAGGTTACGTTCAAAACCAGCGGGCAATTCCATAATCAGATCTGAAGATCCGTTTTCGATATGCTCCATCGCTTCTTTATAGGAACGGTCTGCACTGATGATACGGAAATATCCGGACGATCCGATCTTACTGATGAGCTGTTGTGAATAACTGCTGTGATCATTGTCTACGATGGAGAGATTGATATTTTTGATATTTAGATTCATCGCCCAGGGCAGAATCATCAGCTGAATGATCGGCAGGGCCAGCATCATGGCCAGGATGGTTTTATCCCGGAAAATCTGCCTGAATTCTTTTTGCAACAGAAAGCCCAGATTTCTCATTGAAGCCTTATTTTAAATTTTTTTAGAGCAATGGTTAGTAAAACCGCCGTCATTGCCATCAATATTAAAGTTTCTTTCCACACATATTGAAATCCCAGTCCCTTCAACATCACAGATTTGATAATAAGAAAATACCATTTCGACGGAACTACGTTTGAAACGGTTCGCAGGATCCAGGGCATATTCTCAAGCGGAAATATAAATCCTGTAAATATGATCGTTGGCAACATCATACCCATCATAGAAATGAGCAGGGCCGTTTGCTGTGCATTTGTTGTATTGGAAATCAGCAGGCCAAGAGAAAGGCAGGTCAATATAAATAAGGCCGATTCCAAATAAAGCAGAAGGATGCTCCCTTTTATATCAATGTGCAGTAGAAATACAGACAACAACAAGATGAACGTAAAATTAATGACCGACAGGATAAAATACGGAACCGCTTTGGCGATTAGAACCATAACAGGCTTAAAGGGAGACACCAGGAGGATTTCCATTGTACCCAATTCCTTCTCCTTCACAATCGATACCGATGTGAGCGCCGTGCAAACAAGCATCAGGATGAGCGCCATCACACCCGGAATGAAATTCATCGAACCGTTGTCTTCTTCATTATATAACATGCGTGGCTCGGTCATGATTTGATACCGGAGCGATGCCGGAGGAAATTTTTCCTTCTGATAAGCATTGATAATGGATGTCAGATAATTTTCAATCGTCTTCGCCGTGTTTGGATCGGTGCCATCTGCAATGATCTGTACCCCCGCCTTTCCTTCATGCAACAAATCGTTGCCGAAACCCGCGGGAAAAACCAAAACAGCCTGTACCCCGCCGTTTTTAAAAGTTTTATCGATTTCGGCGCTGCCAATATTTTTTTCCTGCACGATGAAATAGCTGGTTGCCCTGATCTTTTCTGTGATCTGCATACTCATCATGTCCTTTGAATTGTCAGCAATCAGAATATCGATGTTCTTTACTTCGCTGGTTAATGCAAATCCGAAC
>DASSGT010000891.1:0-3350 GCA_035693345.1 Puia sp.
TCCGTTTAATGTCACAGAGCCGCTGTAGTTACCCGGATTGAAGCTATAAGACCCATCCAGTGTGTATTGATTTACCTGTGGTGAGGGTTCATGTACATTATATCCAACGCTCAGATCGATCTCGAAGCCGCTCTTAAAAATATAGCTGATCTCTGGGGTAATTAATGGTATGACGGATGAATCTTTACGGCCATTGTTCACATTGTTGGACTGCCATGTAAGGCTTGCCTGAAAATGAGAGGGGGCGGGAGCCGAACTGTCGGCATCCGACGCAACCGGTGATTTTTTGAGAGTATCTTTTTTTAAAATGGAAGTATCCTTCAGAAAGTTTGAATTCTTTTTATTTAAATTAGATGTTACAGTGTCCTGTATTACACTTTTTGAATCCTGGGCAGACAGATGATTGATCAAAAATAAACAGGAAAGGAGGATGGCCAGTCGGCAGATTTGTTCTTTCATTCAAATTGCGATTGCACAAATATGTTGGTTTAGCGGGATTGGATCAGGTAATATACAGCTAATTTAAAATGTTCTGTCACTGAACAACCGTTTTACTGTTAACGACAAAATGAAAATTTGGAAAAATATTCTTAATTTAAATGGGTGGAATCGGGATGTGTCGAACGTCGGCTATATAAAACAACTCAAGATGAAATGGTATCCACTGGTGATGATTTCTTTCCTGTTTGCCTGCAGATCCAAAGGCCCGGTATGTTTAATCAGTACAACGGATATCTTAAAAAACGCCACAGCCAAATTAATTACCTTAAAAGATTCTGCTCATAAAATTACAGCGCTTTATGACGAAGGGTGGGACAGTCTGAAGGGGGGCGCATATTTGTTTTATCCCAGTCAGCTATTAAAATCCTATACTTTTTATCAGAACAGGGTGGCCGTTTATATGGAGTCCTATGATGAGCTTGGTTATCTGATTGGAACAAAGGGGAGCCCGATGGTGGATCGGGTAATTAATGAACTGGGAAATGATTCGGCCTATGTTCAGGTCTATTTTTTCAGCCCGATGAAATCCTATCAGCAGTTAAATATCAAGATCAATAATAATCCGGCTGTAAATTATACATTACAGAGGGACACTGTATATTCTGATATGCTGTCAACTACATTTGGTATCAACACAGATAGTCTCACACAAATCAATATGTATTCCCGGATAAAATATCTTGATAACTGCGGTAAAATTGAACATGTCCTCAGCGATTCTGTGTTCCTTATTAAAGATCCCAAAAACGGATTATCACCCGCCCCCCCGGTTAAATAAGTGCTGTTTTCATCAGATGTGCAGGCATGGAAATTGAATATCCATGCTAAATAAAAATAATCTGTTATGAAAACACAATCATGTATTAAACAAAAATTTGTATTTCTTCTATCGACGGCATTGCTGGTAATTTTTTCTACAGTCCAGGCACAGCAGCAACAAACTTCACAGGAATCTGCACTGGCCACTAAGTTCGGGATCAAAGGGGGATTGAATTTAACCAACCTTTCCTCTGACAATTTTACGGATAATCATTTGAAGGCAGGGTTTAATGTGGGTATATTTTCGAAGATTCCGGTTACTCCGGGATTTTCGATCCAGCCCGAATTATTGTATAGTCTGAAGGGCTCAAAAACAGACTATAATAATTTTGTTGAGGGAAGCGGGGAATACAGGTTTAATCTGGGATATGTGGAATTGCCTGTTTTAGCGGTTGTTAATCTGACGAAAAATTTCAGCATCCATCTAGGTGGTTATGGAGCATATCTGACCAATGCCAATGTTAAGGATGTAAATAACAATGGCACCATTCAGAGTATTACGGATCTGAATGCAAATGATTTTAACCGCTGGGACTTTGGACTGGCAGGTGGTTTAGGCTTTGATATCGAAAATTTCACCATCGGCGCCAGATATAATTACGGCCTGACCAATATCGGAAAAAATGGTAATCTGACGAGTACAGCCCTGGGGAGTGCAAAGAATAACGGGCTGTCGATATATGTCGGGTTTGGGTTTTAATTCTGCCTGAGATAATTTTTTTTCGGGGAACGGTTCTACTGACCTTTGAAATAAAGGTTGTAGAACTGGTTCCTCATTTTTTATTATTAAAGGAATCTGCGATCTGATTCAGATAATGAACAGTGCAGGTAGATCTTCCATTTTGAATGAGTATCCGATACCTGAATACTATTTTTTCATTTTTCTTCATGGTCAGATTCAGGGCAGTTTTTCCATTGGTAAATATTTTTTCGCCCAATGGATTGGCCGCGAAAAGACCGTATCCCCGGGCATGCCAGAATGTAGGATAATTTGGGTTATCTGCGTGATCAAAGATGGTAATACTGACAGAGTCGTCTTTTATTTTGCCAAAAACTTTACACCAGCGGCCCCTTGTTCCCCACGCAGAATCACCGCGTTTTCCTTCGCAGGTCAGATAATCTCCAGTTGAAAAAATATCTTTTTTAACAACTGTTGTATTCCCTTTATTGTCGGAAAAATACTTTTCCTGTCCATTGGGTATTTGCAACTCTCTTGTAAGCCGCAGACCCAGCATTCCATCTTTCGCATCAGCAAATAAAATATCGGTATCAGCTTTTAGTTCAGTGATCCGGTCGATGATCCTTTCTTGATTACCCGTGCCGCTGAATTCATAGCGGGTATTTTCTTCCATTAACGCCTGGTTTTGCTGGTTTACCCATCTGGCATGATACCGAAGAATACCAGTGGTTCCGGATTCAATGTCCAGTATGCTGTCTGTTTTTATCCAGCCATATTGTGATTTCTTTTCTAATGGAATGGCGTAAGAATTGTTCCAGAAATCAAGACCATTTACATTTTCATAAGTAAACCAAAGTCCTACGTGATGTGGATGGTCAGTAGGTTCGCCGGGTCGCGGTTCCAAGGGAAATCCGCGTGTGATCCATGTTCCGCCCGCATCACTGATTGGATACAAAACAGGTTTTTCAAGACTGTCAGAATATATAAAACGGGTAAACAGTGAATGCCCGATCGAAATCTCAACCTTATTTTCATTTTTAACTTTTGTTAATGTCACGTATTCCAACTGTTGGGCATTCAACAGGAGAGGAGAACAGGCAAACAATAAAAATAATTTCAGGTTGTGCAATGAATGATCAGATTAGGAATACATAAAAATCTTTCCGTCCGCCATGACGTTCTGCGTCGCTTCGTCAAATGTGGCTTTCGCACCTGTATGAACCGCTGCATTGGTCATGATATTCGCGATGGAATGACTATATCCTGCTTCCACCGGAGCATTCGGCTGCTTTCGGCTGCGAACACATTCCATCCAATTTCGTATATGGGCAGATGTCAGACTGTCCCCACC
>DASSGT010000892.1:0-6469 GCA_035693345.1 Puia sp.
CTGTAATTGAGGAACTCATCCGTGATAATGGATTCGAGCCGGTTTACGTGGGCGGCATCGATCAGTCGGTTCGCATAGAAGTGTTTGGTGATTTACACGAATATGGCGCTTTGGGAAAGACGGTTACCCTGTCCGAAGCAAAAGGAAAAAATACAAATTACGTTTCAGTGCCCGCCTGACAAATAATTACCAAAAGAACTGTTGCCTGATGGATCGTCATTTTAATATGAATGTTGTCCGGATGTTCGTTGATGTTTAAACTCCTGATCCAGTAGAAAATATAGTCGATGTTTAAACACTTTAACCAATAGAAAGTATCGTCAATGTTTAAACACTTTATGAGAATATACAGAATGTGCATTACCCACAGCCGGAGTTTTTAAAAATATGGTACGCAAATTGACATAGCTACTATGGTTTTTCATAGGATATTGGATTTATTACAGGGCTGGATTTCTATCCGGTCCTTTTTTATTACCCCCAACGCTGCAGCTCAGATTTTACTCAGAATCGATTCTATCAATTTTTTTTGCACATCGGCGATAATTCGTATTTTCAATATTCGGGAATATCTGCATTATACCCCTAAACCTTATCCCCTGACAAAGCAGATTAAAGGCATCTTCACGGAAATAATGTTATAAACAACTTGATATTGACTGATAAGTGTTCCGTCACTTATAATTTATCAGCCATGCCGGAAAAAGAAATAAATGCAGCTATTGTAGTATTGGAAAAAGAACTAAAGCTTTATGAAAAGTTGCTTGATGAATCTATAACAAACAACGAAATATTATCAAAGACGAAGGTCATTCTTCGCAAATTGAAACAGGTATCTGTCGACTTAAATGAGCTAAAAAGATTGAAAGCCATTAAATAACCGGAATTCCTGAATCGTTAAAAACATTTATAAATATTCAATATCCAGGTGTATGTTATCCCAAAAAAAGGAGATTGCTTTACTGCAATCACAAATCAAACAACAGGAATTGAAATTCGATCAGTCTATGAGTGCCGGGGAAGAATTTGCCAAAACAAAAGTGATTTTTCATGAATTAAAAAAAATGCTTGCGAGACTGGAAGAGCTTAAAAATAATTGGGTATTAAATAAAACTGAAAACCACCAATAGACCGATTGACGGACGCTGATTAGTAAGCCGGGGGCAACTTCCCGGCTTTTTTTTTAGAAAATCAGCCTACTGGCAGGTTCATTTCCATGAGGCCAGCTTTTTGCCCTATATGGTTTAATTGGCTTATTTTGGCCTGTAATCCTGTTACGTATGGATGGTTTATCAGGTATGACAAATTCCGAAGACCGGTTTAAAATTTTATTTACACGATTTAAAAAGCCCATCCATGATTATGTCCGGACGATCACCGGTTCCCATGAACTGGCGGAGGAAATCACCCAGGAGATTTTTATCCGTTTGTGGCGGAAAATGGATTCCTATGACGAGATCGAAAATATCGATTATTATATTTTCCGGATCGCCCGGAATGAATGCATGAGGTATTTTAAGAAAGCCTCCGTAGAAACCCATATGTTACGGGAGCTTCAAAAACGTATGACGGTAGAAAGCAACAATGTTACAGACTATATCAATTATAAGGAATCGGAAGGTTTACTGGACAGAGCCATTGCTTCACTTTCTCCCCAGCGTCAGAAAGTTTACCTGCTGAGCAGGCGTCAGGGCCTGCACATAGAGGAAATCGCAGCAGAGATGCAGATCTCTTACAACACTGTCCGGAATCATCTGGTGGAAGCCCTGCGCCAGATTCGTCATTATTATTTAGATCATCTTTCGGTGGCTGTGTTGCTGATATCCCAGTTCCTGATGATTTCCTGCCATCTCTCACCCAATTAGGTTATCTTCCGCAAAGGATTAAAATAAAATTAATTTTCCATTAGTCCTGAATTCATTTCTATGGGTCTTTGCTACTAGTAAGTAAAAAGTAAGACCCGTTTTTTCTTCGGTCGGAATGCGAATCAGCATCCCGCAGAATTTCCAGAGTGTCCGGTTATACAGAGCGGGCTCGTTTAGAACTATAATTTGCTGACTATGCTATGTCTAACGATTGACTGCATGGCTCCCTTGAAGGGCCTGGGTTGCTTTGTCAAAAACGGCAGCCTGCGATTGAAACTGACTTCAGTATTTTTTATCACTTTTCTCCTGCAGGTCAATGCCAGGGGATTCTCGCAAAAAGTGACCTTCTCCGGAAAGGATGTTCCTTTGGAAACGCTGTTCAGGGTCATAGAGGACCAGACCGGCTATGTTGTTTTCTACAATTATAATGTTATCCAGGAAGCAAAACCGGTAACCATTTTTGCCAAAGACCTTCCGCTGGAACAATTCCTGAATAATTGTCTGAATAACCAGCCATTAAAATATGTCATCGAAGGCAAGACCATACTCGTAACGAAAAAAGATCCTTCATCCGGCATAGAGTCGGTCCGCTATATCCCTCCCACCATCGATGTTCACGGGCAGGTGCTCAACAAAGCAGGTAATCCGCTAAGCGGCGCAACTGTTTCTCTGAAAGGAACCAATCTCAGTGTGGTGACTGATGCGAGCGGAAAATTTTCATTGAACGTTCCTGACAGTGGTGTACTCATCATAAGTTATGTCGGATATAAGACTGAAGAGATTTCCGTAAACGGCCGATCTGAATTAATCGTGAGTATTCAGGAAGTCAATAGAGGACTGGATGAAGTAGTCGTTATAGGTTATCAGTCGCAAAAACGCTCCGATTTGACAGGCGCCGTGGCCGTTGTGAATGTGAATGATGTCGCGCGTTTACCGGTGGCTACCGTTGAACAGGGTTTGCAGGGTCAGGCGGCCGGTCTCCGTGTTACGCAATCTACCGGACAACCCGGTGAAGGAGTTGCCGTAAGAATACGTGGTGTTGGAACAATTAATAACGATGATCCGCTATATATAATAGATGGTGTGCCTACCAAGGATGGTATCAATTTTTTATCATCCAATGATATTGCTTCCATCACCGTGTTGAAGGATGCAGCTTCAGCTGCCATTTACGGTTCGCGTTCGGCAAACGGTGTGGTGGTAATCACCACCAAGGCTGGCAAAGCCGGAACAAAAGCACAAATAACATACAATGGTTATTACGGTATTCAGACGCATGGCGACCTGATACCGATGACAAATGCCCAGGAATATAAAGAGCTTTATAACGAAGCGGCAACGACAGACAATGTAGGCATTACAGATCCCATCCTGCTGCGTCCGTTGATTCCCGATACACTTCAAATGGCCAATACAAACTGGGAAGAAGCGATCTTTCACAATGCGCCTATTCAAAGCCATGAGATATCGATCAATGGCGGAAGTGATAAAACCCAATACTTCATCTCCGGCAACTTGTTTAATCAGGAAGGAATTATTCTGAACTCCTGGTACAAGAGATATGCACTGCATGCCAAACTGAATATGCAGCTGACAGAGAAACTGAGCATGGGTCTTAATTTGAATTTCTCTTATTCTGACAAAAACGCAATCGGCAGTTCAGGCGATGGTTTCGGGGGCAATGGCGGAAGCGTGGTCCGTTATGCATTGTTCCGCACACCTCCTATACCGATATATAATGACGACGGCAGTTATTCGGATCTTCCGGCTAAGCCCAGTTTTTTTGGCGACGGTTATAACCCCGTTGCCCTTGCCAATTACACCGACAACACAGAAAAACAATACCGCGTATTCGGAGATGTTTTCGCCCAGTATTTTATTCTCAAAAACCTTGTATTTAAAACCGATCTGGGTACTGATGTATTTATAAATGAAGACAGGACATACAATAGGAATTATGGCACCAACAACCGGGTCAACAGCCCGAGTGTTTTGACCGTTGCAAACACTACAAACGAAAATTTTACATGGAATAATACACTCCGGTATAACACTACGATAAATGGGGCGCACAACCTGAGTATACTGTTAGGCACGGAAGCAATCACCAATTCAACCGCTACCAACGGCGGATCAGACAGAAATTTCCCGGATCAGATTCCTAACCTTGAATATCTGGGTAACGGATTAGATACCAAGTCAGTCAAAGTTTTCCAATCCCTTACGCAATGGTCGCTTTTTTCTCTCTTCGCAAATGTCAACTATAATTACAAGAGCCGGTACTACGCAACATTTAATGTGAGAAGGGATGGCTCTTCCCGGTTCGGACCTGATAACCGCTACGCCAATTTTTTGTCGGGTGCCGCTGCCTGGAGCCTGCACAATGAAAACTGGTTTCGCGACAAACTGCCCGAAATTTCAAAAGCAAAATTCCGTGTCAGTTATGGACAGCTGGGCAATCAGGATATTGGAAACTACCCATGGGCTTCTGTAGTAACGCAGGGTTATAATTATACGCTGGGCGCAGCACCCGCAACTGTGTTAGGCTACACCATTTCCGACAGGGGTAATCCGGATGTGAAATGGGAATCTTCCACGATGTCTGATGCAGGATTTGATTTTGGTATGTGGAGCGACCGTTTAACATTATCGGTTGATTATTTTGTAAAAACAACCAACGATCTGCTTGTCCGCAAACCATTGCCCTTAATCGGCGGTAGTGCGCTTCCGCCTTTTCAGAATGACGGAAGCATTCAAAACAAGGGATGGGAATTTGAATTGAATTATAAAAAAACCACCGGCAGATTTCAATATAATATCGGCGCAAATTTCGCCACACTCCAGAATAAAGTTTTATCTCTTGCCAACAATGCACCCATACAGGGAGGCAGAATCGATAATGGAATCTTTGCCACACTCACTGCTGTCGGCCATCCGATCGGCGCTTTTTATGGTTATCAGATGGAAGGGATTTTTCAAAACCAGTCCGAAATATTTAAACATGCCTACCAGGGAAAGGGAATTATTCCCGGTGATGTCATGTATAAGGACCTGAATGGCGATGGCGTCATTAATGACAGCGACAGAACTTTTCTCGGCAGTGCGATACCTTTATACACCTATGGCCTGACGGCCACTTTCTATTACAGCAATTTCGATCTGACAATCTTTTTCCAGGGTTCTTACGGAAACAAGATTTATTCGCAGGTAGACCAGGACATAGAAGGCTTTTACCGTCCCTTCAATCTGACCCAGCGTGTATATGATACCCGCTGGCATGGCGAAGGAACCAGCAATACCATGCCTTTGGTTTCCTGGAACCAGGCTTCCAATAATATCAAGGAACCATCCACCCGTTTCTTACAGGATGCGTCGTATATACGTCTGAAGAATATTCAGCTGGGTTATACAATTCCGGCCAGGATAATGAATAAGGCTCATATAAAATCTTTGAGAATCTATTTCACGAGCGAAAACCTGTTCACGATTACCAAGTTTACCGGACTGGATCCGGAAATGCATGTCAGCGATAACGTGAATTCGGAACAGTATAAAGGCGATCTGGCCGCGGGTATCGACTGGGGAACCTATCCCACCGCCCGTAGTTATATCGTAGGCATAAACCTGACTTTTTAAATAGTTATGGATACAAAATATTCATCAATGAAAAATTCTTTTATATACTGTTTGATGTTCATCTTGATTTTTTCCGGCATCAGTTGTAAAAAATATCTGACAAAGGATATTCAGGGTGTATATCCGGCGAATCAATTCTATCAGACTTCCAGTCAGGCCGTAGCTGCGATCAATGCAGCTTATCAGCCCCTGACTTTTACAAATGCTACCCAGAACCCGCTTTGGGTATTTGGTGATGTGGCATCTGATGATGCGGTGAAAGGCGGTCTTGCAGGAGACGAATCGGATATTGGATTGATAGACCAGTTTAATATCACACCGATCAATAGCACCCTGCAGAAAGAATGGGCCACCTTATATGATGGTATTACCCGTTGCAATCTTGTTATTGCAAAAGTGCCTGCCATAAATATGGACGCAACACTTCAATCCAGGATCATTGGAGAAGCAAGATTTCTGCGCGCCTGGTACTATTTTACGCTGATCAATATTTTTGGAGATGTGCCGGTGGTGCTGACACCACTCGATCCAAGTCAACTGCAGATTGCCCAGTCGCCTGCCGCCGATATTTATGTCTCCGTCATTGAACCTGATCTGGTATCCGCAGCCGGTGTGCTGCCCCAGATTTATAACGGCTCTTCATCTACTGACGATAAAACAAATGTCGGACGTGCAACCAGCGGTGCGGCAACCGCTCTGCTCGCAAAAGTGTATGTGTATCAGCAGAAATGGGATTCCGCCATCGTAGCAGCACAACAGGTGATCAATAGTAATGTGTACAGTCTGATGCCGCTGTATTCACAAAATTTCAGCGCCAATTTTAAAAATAACTCAGAATCAATTTTTGAAGTACAGATGCTTGGCAACCAGGTTCCGAAAACGGGGAATGCCTTAAACCAGTGGTTTGCTCCGGCTGTAGATAATGGATATTTTTTTAATGCGCCCACGCAGAGTTTTGTATCCGAGTT
>DASSGT010000893.1:0-6460 GCA_035693345.1 Puia sp.
GCAGACTATACCGGTTCATGATTGACAGTCAGGATTTAAATAAAATAAAAAATCATGTACCCACGAAACTGCTACTAAACTATAAGAGCAAAGTCAATAAATCAAAACCTAAGCGACGCCCTCCGGGCGGGTATATTACCAGTGAAAATGCAATGATCAGTAAGTTTTCCACGCTGGCCAATTCGATCGGCAAAATAAAGATCCTGGAAATAAAATAAATATTTCTTCGAATAAACCTGGCTTTGCAGTGATTAATTACTGTTCGCTGGAACAATTACACCGGTGAACTGATATTATTCTTTCCAGTCTTGGACGTTCGCGATTTCAGGTAATGATGCCATAAAATCATGGCAGCGACGGTGCGGTATGGTTTCCAGATTTCTGCGATATCTAGAATCTCCTCCTTCGTGGAATTCTTTGCTATACCTTTCACTGCGATGACGGCATTCCGGACTGCCAGATCCCCGACTGGAAATATATCAGTGTGTCTTAAAACAAACATGAGGTAGACATCTATCGTCCAGTTACCAATTCCCTTTAAGGCTATTAATTTTTCACGGACTCTTTCATCTGACAGTGTTTCCATTTCGGTGAGATCGATCTGATTGTTAATGATCGCACTTGCCAGCGATTTCACGTATACGATTTTCTGACGACTGAAATAACAGTCCCGGAGCTCTCCATCATTTAATTCTAACAGCCGTTCGGGGGTTATTAATTTGATCCGTTCGCGGAGTTTTTCAAGTGCTGCAAGGGCTGACGCCAGCGAAACCTGTTGTTCCAAAATAAAATGAACAAGCGTTTCAAAACTATTTGGTCTCGTCCACATCGGTGGATACCCATATTGCTTCACCACATCAGCCAGGTCTTTGTCTTTCTGTGCGAGATGATCGCAGACAGAATGAAAATTGGAAGATGAAAAGGTTTTGAATTTTCCTGTCACATGGTAATATATTCAAAATATCCATGACTTGGACGTTCTTAAGTCAGCTTATGTCTTAGAAATGATGTGTAATGTTTTAATATCCTTTACACCTTTGAAATACTTTTCGAGCACCAGCTTAAAAACGGGATCGGCATCCGGTAACGATGAGAATAAAGTCATGGAGGATTGAAGCTTGAGATCATCCGGGCTTCCAAATACCCGGTGGGCATCATTTATTTTCAGATTTAGCAACTCATGGGAGATTTTTATCAGCCTTGAGCCCAAAACCGGATGTTTTAAAAAACCGGCTGCTTCCTGTAAATCTTTTATGGCATAGTAACGGGAGGTTTCACTAAAACCAAGTCCCGCAATCTGTGGAAAAATAAACCACATCCAGTGGCTTTTTTTCTTACCCAGCCGGATTTCTGAAAGCGCCGCGGCGTATGAGTTTTCCTGAGCGTCTGTAAAACGTTTCAAACTGTTATCCATTGATTAAATTTACCAAATATTAAAAATGCATGCCCGAAGCGTATAATAATAAATCCGTTTTCACACTACCGGAAGTCACCCGAAGTATTCAGATAACCATCTCCGGAAGATATAAAACTCCTGTATGGATCAGGGCTGAGTTGAATAAACTGAACTATTATAAACAATCGGGTCATTGTTTTCCGGAATTAGTGGAAAAGCAGGAGGGGAGGGTTCTTGCACAAATGAGGGCGATTATCTGGAAGGATGATTTTGTATTGATCAACAGGGAATTTCAGCGCGTGTTACAGGAACCACTGAAAGATGGCATCAAAATTCTTTTTCTGGCTACGATTTCTTTTGATCCGACACATGGTCTGGCACTTCGGATTCTGGATATTGACCCGTCTTTTACACTCGGCGATCTGGAAAGGGAGAAACAGGACACGATAAAAAGATTGAAAAACGAAAATCTGTACGATAAAAACAGGGAACTGCGACTCGCATTGCTGCCTCAGCGGATGGCGGTTATTTCGGTCGAAAGCAGCAAGGGGTATGCAGACTTTATAAAAATTATTGAATCCAATGCACGGGGTTACCGGTTCTTTCACATGTTGTTTCCTTCACTGCTGCAAGGCGAAAAAGCAATCGCAACTATGATGGACCAGTTAAACCGTATTCGGAGAGTGAGAGACCATTTTGACCTGGTGGTGATTGTGAGAGGTGGTGGTGACGATATTGGTCTGTCATTTCTAAATGACTATCGTCTGGCCCGAGCGATTTCAGAATTTCCATTGCCTGTACTTACCGGGATCGGTCATTCCACCAATGAAACAGTCTGCGAGATGATTTCTTATTCGAATGCAATCACACCGACGAAACTGGCTGAATGGCTATTACAGAAATTCCATGATTTCCGCGAACCGGTGGAAGCCGCCAAGAAAACCATTATCGATAAATCAATCCGCCTTCTCAGCGAACAACAAACGAGGTTCAGGTCCGAAGTGAAAATGTTCCGTTCCGTTACCAGCTATATGCTTCAGCGCCAAAGGAACAACATGAAACTACAGACGCGGTCATTGATACAGCAATCCGATTTCCGATTCAGAAATGAAAAGGCAGATCTGATCCAGTTTCAGAACCGGATACCAGGTGCATCAAATATCTTACTAAAAAGCAGGAACCAGGAACTGGAGCATATCGGCAAACAGATAAAGAATATGAGTCCTGAAAATGTACTAAAACGAGGTTACAGTATTACGTTACTGCGAGGCAGGGCCATAAAGAGTTTTGAAGAAGTTCAGCCGGGTGATATATTGAACACAACCGTTTTCGCCGGGAATATCAGCAGTATTGTTCAGTCAACCCATAAACCGGAAACCCATGAGTAAGGAACCAAATTATACAGAAGCTTTTCAGGAATTACAGGAAATCGTTTTGGAAATTGAACAGGGTGAGATATCCGTCGATGAGCTTTCCGAAAAAGTAAAAAGGGCTGCCGTCCTGATTAAGATCTGCAAAACGAAACTCATCAGCACTGAGGAAGATGTGGCCCGGATTCTGAAGGAATTGGAGAAATCGACAGAAGAAAACGAATGACCCGGTCATTTTTTCGTGATCGCCAGGTTCGCAAAATCTCCAGGCAGGTCGCTGCACCACAAAGCAAAATGATCACCCCGATGATTATTGTATCTTTTAACCTGCAGGCAGGGTTCTGTAGCAGCGTTTACATATACCCGTAAGCTGTCTGAATCGGCAATAATGGTTGCATGAAACCAACGAGTGGGATCAGGAGCGGGGGAAATCGTTTTTTCAAAAACTGAAGGGTGAGTTTCCCTGAGCACATTCCATTCATGGCCGGGCAGGCTCATGTATTGCACCATATGTATGCGATGCAGAGTGTCTTTGCTCTCGAAATTAAACGGTCTAAAATAAACGCATTCATAGTCACTGTCGTCCTGAGCGCTGAAAGCAACTCCAATAAAACTTTGTCCGGGAATATTTTTACCCCGCAGATCAATATCGATCCGGCCGTTGGTAAACGAGACACCCTTCAGCCACGCGTTACCCTGCATGCTCACTGCAGGCCGGTCGGTTCCCTCCGTTATCTGACCCTTGTTATTCGCGGCATTCTTTTGTGCTATCGAGATCTGACCGTCGCGGAACATTTGAACAAGGTCATAATGGACTGTCTGGGCTTTTGCAGCAAATGATAACAGAAAAATGAATATTCCTGTAAATTGTTTGAAGATTTTCATCCTGGCAATGTTTATTCATTTTTAGCGAACTATATGCCATTTTATAATTAGATGAAAACTATATCATTGGAATCGGGCGATCCACGTGACTGTCCGTTTTTATGATAAAATTGTCCGGTTTGATGGCAAGCTATTCCGTCTGTTTTATGAAGTCAGGGCAAACTGAGCGGGTGTTTAATTTGGAGCTCTTTCAGTACATGTCCGACAATCCGGTCACAACGGGTTAAGTGAAAGGCATAAACGCTTTCTTTCATATAGCCGGAAAGATTTTCGCGAAGCATTGTTTTGGCACGATTCAACCGGACTTTAATATTAGATTCTTCAAGCAAAAGCACTTCTGCGGTTTCTTTGACGGACAGGTTTTCTACTTCGCGCAACACAAATACCAGTCTGTATTTTTCCGGGAGACCTGCGATGGCATCTTCCAATGCAGTGGCAAGTTCCTTGTTTATGAGCCTGTGCGCAGGTGTGTCCATATGACTTATTTTTTCAGGGTGATTCCCCTGTTGTATTTGTAGCCGCTGTTTGTTTTTTTTCTGCAACAGACACTCATTAATCAGTATCCTGGTGATCCAGGTGCCAAAGGAAGAATGGTTTTTAAAGGTTCCGAGATGCTCATATGCTTTGATATAGGCTGTCTGCATGGCATCTTCCACTTCCATGTCATTATTCAGGATGGACATACCGGTGCGAAAGAGCCGCTGATTGTATTTACGAATGAAATATTCATACAGGCTGTGCTCACCGGCAAGGATGTCTTCTATCAATTCGGACTCAGACCGATCTGGCATATGGTACTTAGATTTAAAAAGGCCTCAGAAGTTACAAAAATCCAAAGAAACATTTTTGTAACCTTTTATAACTGCAATCATCTAACCTGAATAAAAATTTAATATGACAACAGTTAAACAGGTACAAAACATCCTGCGACTCACGTTTGGCATCGTTCCGATTGTAGCCGGTCTGGATAAATTCGCCAATTTGCTCACCCATTGGTCCGACTACCTTAACCCCGCTCTTGCGGGGCTGTTACCAGTCAATACGATAACATTTATGAAAATCGTGGGAGTCATCGAAATGGTTGCCGGTATTATTGTACTTATACGACCTCTGGCGGGTGCGTACATCGTTATGGCCTGGCTGATATGTATTGCTCTTCAATTGATCGCAGGCGGTCATTATCTGGATGTGGCTGTTCGCGATCTGGTCATGGCGATGGGTGCCTTTACACTGGCCAAACTCACTTTGATCGCTGAACCGGAATTAAAACCGGCCATGCTGAGATAGATAAAAATCTTATAATGATTGATTTCTAATGATCTATGAAAGTCATATAAACTTCAACTTCGTAAGTTTACGATAAAAATCGCGTGTTCCCGCGCTATCCGGTATGACTAAACGATTCTATATTTGATATATCCAATCCGAAAGAAATAACCGATCCAGTCCGAAAGAAACCATCCAATCCGAACGAAAGACGTAAAAATCCTGTTTTTTGAATAACCGCTACCAAAATAGCGGTTTTTTCTTTTTAGAGCATCCGCACTCAACTCTGCATCTCCTTAAATAATTGTGGCGTGTGAGTAACCTCGATGGTTTCGCCGCTGGTTAGCTGGATCCTGGTAACCGGCGTATTGCCGAACTTCGCAATGACTATATGTGATTTGTTAATCAGGACAGGTACTCCCTGCATTTCGACTTTGATAAACTGGTTTGCCATTAGAAAGATTATTTTATAATGAAACGGACTCCTGAAAGTTCGTGCAAAAAAAGAAGGCGACATAATAAGACGTGTCGCATCTTCATAAGCAGGAAATCTAAATTACTTTTTATATGCTAAATAAATTAGTAAATTCGATTTTTACCGATGTAAACCAGTTTCATTTATCATTTTATGAGTGAATATTTAACGATTGCCGCTTTCTTCTTAGTTACAGGAATCATCATTGGGTGGGTTATCGCCAGAATAAAATACAAATCCGGTTCGGATATTCTGACCGAAAAAAATTCAGAGTCTATCGAAACCATTGGCAACTTACAGGCCCAGGTTGAAACGCTGAGATCCGGAATGCAATCGGAATCCACTTTAAAAACTCGAGCTGAATCCGATTTAAAAAACTCCATGGAAAGAATGTCTGAATTGCAAAATGATGTCAGAGAGCTTGCTCAACTACGTGACCTGTATTCGTCTGTTAAAACCAGGCATGAAAAACTGATGTTTGATTCTATTGAACTTACCAATGAGCGGAGCAGGCTGAAATCACAGATTGATGAATACCGGGTCAGGGAAATGGATCTGACAAATAGGAATTCCGCCCTGACTGCCAAATATGAAGAAGCTGTTAAAGCGGTGGAAGAACAAAAGAAATTTGTTGAGGAAAGTCAGAAAACGCTGAAGGATTCATTTGACGCACTTTCATCAGCTGCGCTGGATAAAAATAACCAGTCTTTCCTTGACCTCGCCAAAACGGCACTGGATAGTCACGTAACGGAAGCGAAAGGAGATCTTGAAAAACGTCAGCAGGCGATCGATAATCTGGTAAAACCGCTCGGTGAATCCCTTCATAAAATGGATGAAAAAATCAATACGCTGGAAAACAAGCGGGAGGGAGCATACGGAAATATCAGCACGATGCTTGATCAAATGAAATTGACAACATCAGCACTTGATAAGGAAACGAGAAATCTTGTGACGGCGCTCAAGACCAGTCATACACGCGGGCGATATGGTGAGATTGCGTTGAGGAGACTGGTTGAATTCGCAGGAATGACCGATCAGTGCGATTTCGTGGAACAGGAAAGTGCTGAA
>DASSGT010000894.1:0-6467 GCA_035693345.1 Puia sp.
ATTGATGATAATGTTTGGGCTCTCTTTAAGGATAGTAAAAAGCGTCTCTGGGTCGGCACCTATGGAGGACTGAATATTATTACGCCAGACAAAAAAATAATTTCGGTACAGATAAGCCCTCCACCCAATCAGAACAACCGAACAGAGGACGTTTTACAAATCGGTCCTGATCAGTTCCTGATTTGTGGACCAAATTTCGGATTATGTCTCATAGATGAAGAGAAACATACTTTGGAAAAAATTGGTGTAAAAGAGGGAATGCCCACAAATAATTTACGCTATTTGATGCAGGATAGTCAGGGTCAGATTTGGATTACCACAAATCGTTCGGGAATCATCAGGTTCGATTTGAAGACAAGAACTATCCGTTACCTGAACCAGGCATCCGGTTTAAATTCCGCATTGATTTCCGGTGTACAGGAAATTGAACCCGGGAGGTTCTGGATCTCTACTTATTCCGGAGGAATCGATAATCTGGACCTGGCGCAAAATACAGTATCCACTTATACTACTAAAGAGGGGCTTAGTAGTGATCAGGTGGTCGGAATATATAAGGATTCAAAAAAAAGATGCTGGATTTATACTGAAAAGGGATTGAATCTGGTGGATTCGGCACACGAAACAAATACTATATTTTCCGTGTCTAATGGAATGCCCGCGAATGGGATTTATAGTTTACTGGAATACAACAAGCGGATATATGCCGGAACCCAAAAAGGATTAACTGTATTAGACGAGACCCTCAGTTCAAAACCGGGCTCAGGCGGATCGATTTGGGATACACACACTTATGGAAAATCGCTTGGATTTTCCTATCTCGATTTCAATGGACATTCCGTCGCCCATTCCGATGGCCAGATCTGGTGGGGCATCGTTCCGGGCGTTTCGATATTGAATGAATCCGAATTAAAAAATCAGAATGCGTTAATGCCTCCGAGAGTAAATGGATTGGAAATCCTTGGTAAAGACCAATATTTTGCTGATCCGGCACTTGCTGAAAACACAGATACAGTGTGGAGCGAAAACAAAGACACATTTTATCTGAACGGTTCTTTCAAAGAATTAAATTCTGATAAACAAAAGGGCATAGAATGGGAAAGTCTTTCTCCCATCAACATGCCCGTCGGTCTTTCTCTGCCCCATGATCAGAACAATCTTCGTTTTCATTTCGCAAACTACCTTCCCCAATATGCGGGAGATTACCAGTATCAGTATATTTTAGACGGAGTGGATGAGAAATGGAGTCCGGTTACTGACCTGCCTGTTTCCGAAAATTATAATAATATTTCACCCGGACATTATACTTTTCGTGCTTCTGTTAAAAGGGGTAATGGCAACTGGTCCACCCCCTCTGAATTTCATTTCAGAATCAGGCCACCGTGGTGGTTTTCCTGGTGGGCGGAACTCATTTACTTTTTAATTTTCATAGGATTGCTCCGGCTATGGGTCAGACAACGTTCACTCCGTTTGTTAAACGAGAATGCGTGGCTGGAACAAAAAGTTGCGGAGCGCACTGAAGCGCTCAGTCAATCACTTGAAAATCTTCGTCAGACGCAGGGGCAATTAATACAGGCTGAAAAAATGGCATCTCTGGGAGAACTGACTGCGGGCATAGCACATGAAATTCAAAATCCGCTGAATTTCGTAAATAATTTTTCAGAAGTCAACACCGAGCTTCTGGAAGATGTAAATAAAGCGCTGGATGAAAACAACACACCGGAAGTAAAATCGATTTTGAAAGATATTGAAATGAACATGGGAAAAATTACTTTCCATGGCAAACGTGCCGATGCCATAGTGAAAGGAATGCTGCTCCACTCCCGGGCGAGCAGTGGTCAGAAAATGCTCACCGATATAAATATGCTGACCGATGAATATCTGCGACTCAGTTATCACGGGCTGAGAGCAAGGGATAAATCATTCAATGCCCGATATATTATGGATTTCGATGAAAATACCGGAGAACTCATGCTGGTGCAGCAGGATATCGGGCGCGTTTTACTGAACCTTTTCAATAATGCCTTTTATTCTGTAACAGAAAAAAAGAAACAGCTGGAAAAGGCGAACCAACCCGGAGACATAGTAAATGAAATGTATGAACCGATGGTTTCAGTGAGCACCAAAAGAAAAAAAGACACTGTTGAAATCAGGATCAGGGACAACGGGCAGGGAATTCCCAAAAAAGTGATAGATAAAATTTACCAGCCATTTTTTACAACGAAACCCGCCGGACAGGGAACCGGCCTCGGGCTGTCGCTGAGTTATGATATTATAACAAAAGAACACAATGGGAAAATAGATGTGACAACAAAGGAAAATGAGTACACTGAATTTATTATTGAATTACCGGTACAGGCAGCCTGAAGATTTGACCAATAAAACAACATAGGCATAATGAAAATTCTTGTAGTTGATGACGAAAAAGATATACAGCAATTATTTGAACAGCGCTTCCGGAGAGAAATAAAGAGTGGCGAGTTTGAATTTGTCTTCACATTCTCCGCACCCGATGCCATCGAATATTTAAATCGTATCCAGCATGAAGTGGTATTGATTCTTTCTGATATCAATATGCCCGGCATGAGCGGATTTGAACTGCTGAGCGAAATCAAAAAGAAATTTAAAGAACCGCCACCGATCGTGATGATGATCACGGCATATGGCGATGATGAAAAATATCATCACGCCCTGGAACTCGGTGCAGATGACTTTCTGACAAAACCTTTAGACTTTAATCTTTTGAAAACAAAACTTAAATTATTGGAAAATGGCTAAAATACTGGTAGTGGATGACGAACCGGATTTAGAAGTCCTGATAAAACAAAGATTCCGAAAACAAATCCGAGATCGTCAATACGAATTTGTATTTGCAGTGAACGGTTCCGACGCGTTGGATAAGATCAGAGAATCAGAAGACCTGGACATTGTACTGAGTGATATCAATATGCCGGAAATGGATGGCCTGACCCTGCTGGATAAAATGGGCCAGCTGAATCCGATTTTAAAGGCGGTGATAGTCTCTGCATACGGCGATATGGATAATATCAGGATCGCCATGAACCGGGGCGCATTTGATTTTATTACCAAGCCTGTTAATTTTGAAGATCTGGATTTGACGATTGTAAAGACCATTCGCCATGTTGATCAAACCCGACAAACCCTCAAAGCCATTCGTGAGAATAATATTTTGCGGATGTATGTGGATGAAACAGTGCTGAATTTTATGAACCGCCCTGAATTCGAGTCTGCTCTGTTAAAGAATGAAACCATTGAGGCCTCTATTGCATTTATTGATATTTGCGGATTTACTTCCATTACAGAATCTGAACAGCCCAATGTGGTCGTTAATATGCTGAACAGCTATTTTGACGTGATCGTAAAAGAAATCATTGCGCAGAACGGATACGTGGATAAATTCATCGGTGACGCCGTACTCGCCGTATTCCGCAATGAATATCACCTCGACCGTGCGGTGGATGCCTGTCTGGCGGTAAAAAACGAAATTGAAAAACTGGTATCCAGGAATGATGGGCAGAACTTTAAGCCCAGGGTCTCTATTGGTATTCATTCCGGCGAAATGGTCTGTGGAAATATCGGATCTGCGAGCCTTCGTCGTCTGGATTATACGGTAATCGGAGATGTTGTGAATACTGCGGAGCGTTTGCACGAGGCCGCGGAAAAAGGGCAAATCATCATTGCGGAATCCTCATTTGAAAGGATCAAGCAATCCTTCCGTTGTAATAAACTGCAGGAAGTTCAACTGAAACACAAAGCGCATCCGGTGCAGATTTATGAGGTAATCTCTTAATAATTGTCAATTGTCAATTGTTAATTGTTTATTGGTGGGTAAGTCCCCCACTTCTGATTTGCCAATGTATAATTGACAATTAACAATTGACAATTAACAATTAACTACGTTGTCTGTGCTGTGAGTGATCTGAAATCAACCGGAACGAGTTTACTGACGCCTGCTTCCTGCATGGTGACACCATAAATTACATCAACCGAACTCATGGTCATTTTATTATGAGTAACAATGATGAATTGAGAATTATCACTAAACTGACGGATCATGTTCGTGAATTTTCCCACATTGGCATCATCTAGTGGAGCGTCTACTTCGTCCAGTATACAAAATGGTGCCGGTTTGATCAGGTAAATAGCAAACAGTAAGGCCGTTGCCGTCAATGTCTTCTCTCCCCCGCTTAACTGTTGTATGGATGAGGGCCTTTTACCCTTTGGCTTGGCAACTATATCAATACCCGTTTCGGCCAGGTTCTCCGGATTTTCCAGTACCAGATCAGCCGTATCCTCTTCTGTAAACAGAGCCTTAAAAACCTTTTGAAAATTTTCGCGCACTTTACCAAATGTCTCCAGGAATTGCTGGTTGGCAGTACTTTCCACTTCCTGGATGGTTTGAAGCAGCGTGTCTTTTGCATTCACCAGGTCGTTTTTCTGCTCCACAATAAAATCATAACGCCTCTTCATTTCCTGGAATGCTTCCACGGCTGTAGGGTTCACCTCACCCAGGTTTTCCAGTCTCTTCTTCATGCGATCTGCTTTCTCCTGTAATTCTTCAGCACTCAGTTCGCCGGTTCTTGCTTCGTCGATGATATCATCGAGATTTATCCTGAATTCCACACTTAAACGCTCTTTCATACCGGCCAGTTGTAATTTCAGATCATTCAGCCGGTCTTTTATTTCTCCCAGAATATGCTCGGCATTTTCTTTTTGTCTTATCAGGTGCCTGAGCTCTGTTTCCTTTTCGCTGAGCTTGTTTCTCTCCAGGTAATAAGCCTGATCCGCCTCATTCAATTTCTTCTCTTCCGTGTCTTTGTTGCGGATCATTTCTGTTAAAGCTGTCTCCAGCAAATGAAGCGATTCGGTACTTTCTGTGATCTGCTGAGTTGCCTGTTCCAGTTGGAAGCGGTTGTCTTCAATCTGAATTTTCAGATCAACCAATTGTTTATTTCTGAACTCACGTTCCTGATTTAATGCAGCAATCCGGTTTTGCTGCTGTATCATCTGTAGGTTTACTTCATTGAAATCTGCCAGGGCACCGTTAAATGCCTGTTCTTCTGCCGTGAACTGGTCCTGTCCCCGTGAAATTTTTTCTTTCAGCTCATTCAGTTCCTCCATCAGCTTCGCCGCTTCGCTTCTTGTTCCTGCAATGGATTCCTGTGTATGCTGTAACTGGTTCCGAAGGTCACCGATCCTTCGAACGGCAGCTTCCTGCAAACCGTTGAGATTTTCTGTTTTATTCTGGATAGAAAACAACTGGTTGTTTAGCCGGTTAATGTCTTCCTGCACCTGACGAAGCGCCTGTTCCTTCAACTGTTCATTAAAACCAATCACTTCGTTGTGCCTGGATTGAATTTCTGTTTTCAAACCAGCAACGATTCTTTCATGAGCAATTACATCCTGTGATATTTTTTCAAGATTTTTAGCGCGGCCTATTTTTTTACCTTCGAATAATCCAACACTGCCACCGGTCAGAGAATATTTGCCCTTTACATATTTACCATGTTTTTCAAGAATCACTGATCCGTTGGATTCATTGTTAAACCATTCGATGGAAGGCTCATTTTCCGCAATAAAAACATGTTGTAACAGGTGTTTCGCAAGCGGCAGATATTTTGCTTCCACCTCAATGACACTCAGCGCCGGAACGGTGTCTGCAGGCTGTTGATGTGATTCAGCCAGGTCGGAAGGAAATTTATTGAGCAGGAAAAAATTTGCCTTACCCTTTTTATTATCATCCAGCAGGTGAACCGCTTTTAATCCTTCTTCCAGATCATTTACGACGTAATAATTTAAATAGGGCTCCAGCACATTTTCAACAGCTGTTCTGAATTCTTCCTTCACGTAAATGATGTCCGAAAGGACGGGAGACGTATGATTCCAGTCCGGATTCTTATGAAGAAATTTTACGCTTTCCGGATAGCCTTCCATTGAATCGATCAGGCTTTTCAGGAGATCGTGTTCATTTTTTTTGGCATCGTATTTTCTGCTTTCTTCAGCCAGCTCCTGACGAAGAATTTCCAGCTTTTCCTGTGTTTGCAGAATTTGTTCACGGGTTCTTTCCTGGTGCTCCTGTAACTGCCTTAAATCTGTTCTTTTGCTTTCCAATTCTTCGGAAGTCAATTCGCCTTCGAATCCCAATTGCTTTATCTGCTGCGCACGCACGGCACTTTCTTCTTCCTGTTGTCTCAGTGCCCTTTCAAGGTTTTGTATGGAAGTGTCAGCAACTGCAATGTTTTTTTCAGAATCAAATTGCTTCCGCTGTGCCTGTGCATGCTCACTCCTGAGTTGATCCAGCAATAGCTTAATGCCACTGAAGGATGTTCTTGCCAGTTCTGTTTTATCCCGCAGCAGCTCCAGGTTTCGTAACACATGTTCCAGCTTCACATCTTCTTCGGCAACCTGGCTTTCCGTGAACTGAACGCTTTCTTCCAACCCCTTTATCT
>DASSGT010000895.1:0-2516 GCA_035693345.1 Puia sp.
AGGCAACTGCGGAAAATATTTTTTCCAGACGGCTTCCGTTTTATTAATAGTGGATTGCAGTTCTCCCGGATTTAATTTTATCTGTATGATATTTCCGTTTGGCTGATAAAACAACAGGAGTGGCTCGATTGGGTTGTACAATGATTTCTGATTAAAATCTTTCACCACACCAACCACTTCCAGGTAATGATTGGATGTGTCTCCCGGAAATGTAACACGCTTGCCGATCGGATTATCCCATCCAAAATGTTTTACCATGGCTTCATTCACCATAATGCCATGCAGCGTATCCGGTGGGCCTTCAAAGTCGCGACCCCTCACTACCGGAATACTCAGCGCCTTAAAGAAGTTTTCATCGACGCCATAACAATTGATTCCCTTGTCCGTGTGTCCGGTATTTGTCTCCACAGTGAACAATTGCAGACCAATGCCCGGACTTCCGGGATAATTATTACCGGTACCTACCGTTTTCACACCGGGTAGTGTACGGAATTCATTGTCCATCGCAAATATCTTGCTTCGTTCATCTTCACCCGTGTTGATGGTTACCATCATCACCTGCTCTTTATTAAAACCAACATCTTTATTTCTTATATAGGCCAGCTGTGTATACACGATCCAGGTGCATATCAGCATGATCATAGAGATGGAAAATTGTAAGACAACCAGCGTACGACGCAGGTTTACATTTCCCGACGCCTTCGACAGGGAACCCTTCAATATACTGACAGGCTGAAAGCTCGCGAGATAAAATGCGGGATAACTGCCGCCAATCAATCCTGTGAAAAGCACGATACCAATCAACAATAAAATATTGAATGGCTGGAATATGGTGGCAATAGAAAAAGTTTTACCTGCAATGGTATTAAACATACCCAGGAAAAGAATCACGAGACCGATACTCAGCAACACAGAAATAAAGGCAGTAAGCAATGACTCACTCAGAAATTGCGATATCAGTTGTGTTTTTGTGGAGCCGGCTACTTTGCGGATACCAATTTCTTTCGCCCTTCGTGCGGACCGGGCCGTTGTCAGATTCATATAATTGATACAGGCGATCAGCAGCATAAAAAAAGCGACTGCACCGAATATTCTTACATAAGACATATCACCTACTTCTTCCGGTTCGCCCTGCAGTTTTGATGTCAGGTGAATATCCGTAATGGGCATTACGCCGTAGTTGATCTTGACATTGTACTTGGTGAAAATCGGCGCCATGTATTTGTCATAGAGGGGGATCAGTTTTTTATTGAAAGCATCTGCAGACACACCTGGTTTCAATAATACATAGGTAAAATTGTTGAAGCTGCCCCAGTTTTGAGCGCCGTTGTTTTTGTCTCCCGGCTTCAGAAGGGTACTCATGGATATCAGCATATCGTAGCGGATATGAGAGTTCGATGGTATGTCTTCAAAAACACCTGTCACTTTATACAGATCATACACGGTTTTCATTGTTTTACCCACCGCCGGCGTATTTCTTCCAAAATATTTATCCGCCAGGGTTCTTGAAATCACAATACTGTTTGGCTGCGTCAATGCAGTGCGCGGATGACCCTCCAGAAAATTAACCGTAAATATGTTGAACAGGGTACTATCGGCATAGTAGATCTTGGTTTCATAAAATCCGTTCGTGCCTTTCAGGAATAAGGTTCTTTCCCTGTTCAGCATTCTCGCCGATTCTTCCACATCCGGAAAGTCTTTTTTCAATGTCTCCGCCAGAGGAAGCTGCGTGACCGTCCAGTCGGTATTCTTATCACGTTCATGGATATACGAAACGATACGCATGATGCGATCGGCATTTTTATTATATCGATCGAAACTCAGCTCATCCCTGATATAAAAAATGAGGAAGAGACTGAATGTGATACCCAGGGTTAACCCCAGTATGTTGATCAGACTGTACCACTTGTCCTTTTTAAAATTCCGGAGGGCGATCAGTAAAAGATTTTTTATCATAGATCTGCTTTTGTCGGTTCAGCAGGCATTGGAGCCTAAAAGGTGCCAATCTTGCAAATAATTAATAACCATTTCTTTATGTTTCGGAACGGTAGGTAGAAGTGTCCGGAAATGATATGACGAACGTACGCTTTTAAAAGTTACACGTCAGGGAGTTATTTGACGAGCGGTTCAGGAAAAGTTTCTTTTATTTTTTCGCAGAAGACTTTCAGCTCATCCATGGTCTTTTTCATCCGGTCAAAGAAAATGTGTCCGGTTTCTTCCGGCAGGGGGGTAAGGCTGGTATTGATAAAGCGCCAGGACACCGTGCAGTTTTCGTCATCCGTTTTTGTGCAAACAATTTCAATATTCAGGTGAAGATCCATTTCGGGTATTTCGCATTTTTCTGCATACATAATACCCTCGTCTGTAAATGTCATGTTCAGGGGTGATACCGTAGCATGGCATTTCTCAAATATGCAGTGGTGAATACTTCCAATAAAAACCTCCGGCATATCCTGTTCAACCCGCAGGAGACCGGGAATCCAGTTGACCCTGCCTTCCACATTGCTGATCACCAT
>DASSGT010000896.1:0-4069 GCA_035693345.1 Puia sp.
TGTTACCCAGCCACCCAGAAAATCTACCTGATTAAATTTCCCCTGGCTAAATGATTTATCTAAATCAGTCGGTAGAAAGATGCCATCCCGAATGGGTGCAAAACGAAGATTGCCCATGGTATGGGCAACTTTTATAATACTGTCTGCCGGCAATTCTCTCATTTCTGCAATACTTTTGACGCCCAGTTTTTCCTGCAAATCGACTCCGGCTTTTTCCTCGTCTTCCAGCGAGCTTAATTTTATTCCCCCCAGGAGTCCACCACTTTCAATGATAGCCCGTTGGTATAGTCCTTTGGTTGCAGAACTTGCTATCAAAGCGTTCACACTCATGGCGCCGGCCGACTGACCTCCGATCGTAATGTTGGACGGGTCACCTCCAAATGCAGCTATGTTTTCATTTACCCATTTCAAAGCGGCAACCTGATCCATCAATCCATAATTACCGGAAGTCCCGTTGCCCTCTTTTGTAAGTGCAGGAGATGCCATAAAACCCAACGCACCCACCCTATAATTAATGCTTACGAATACAATACCCTGTTTGGCGTAATCCTTCCCGTCATAAATGTCACATGCTGCTGAGCCGGAGCTAAAACCTCCTCCATATACCCACACAAAAACAGGCCGTTTTTCATTAGACGCTAAGGCACCTGTCCAAACATTCAGGTAGAGGCAATCTTCACTTAATGGTGATGGTGGCGCAATAAACTCTTTTGTCCAGCATAAAAACGGCACAGGTTTAGGTTGCATGGGACTTGCGGAAAAAGAGACGCATTTCTTTACATCGTTCCAACTTTCAGGCGCTTGCGGCGGTCTCCAGCGTAATTTACCCACTGGCGGTGCAGCAAAGGGAATCCCCTTGTATATTCGAATATTCTCTTCTTTAACGCCCTCTATCTTACCATATTTGGTTTGTACAATTATTGACTGCGCGATAACCTTTACTTGTATACAGCTTATCGTAATGACGATGAAGAGTAGTTTATTGTATTTGAACATTTTCATACTTGCCTGTACTGGATTCTTACTATTTATAAACCAGGTTCCAAGACCATGTTTTGGAATGGAACGCCTATGTGACATTGACATAAGCTTCATTCAAGACTAAAGGAAACTGATAAATCACCTGAGCCCAGAGCAGCTGCCAGCCCCGAAACATTTTCAATACGACCAATTCTTGTGTAAGTGTAAGAAGTAGAAAATGTTTTATAAAACAACACTAATGTGGAAGACCCATACAACATCAGGTCCCCGTTTTGAATAGTTCCCGGATTGGATGCCTTCGCAGGCAGACTACGAGACAAACCTGCATACTTTTCATTACCATTCAGCTCAATCATGTTTACTGTTAATGGCAAAAGGGATTTGAATGCTGCTGTAGTTGCATTGTTATACAGTGTTGCTGTAAAAGTGTTATTTCCAATTTTTATTTTCATTTTACTACCTGTTGGATTCGTATTGTTGTTGGTTGCTGATGTGATAGGATTTTGAGCATAAGAGACACAATTAACGAGGAGCATCGCAAATGGAATAAGTTTCAGAAACTTTTTCATAATTAAACACTTTAAGCATAATCAGCGTTAGCGATAAAAAGCTGGCTTGTCTCCTTCCGTCCCGGGCTTTTCCATCCCCAGACTTTCCTTTACATGCAGCTTTGGATTTTCAATAAGTTTTACGATTAAATCCGCAACACTTTTTCTTGATATTTCTGTACCTGTAACTGGTTCTCCTTTCTGGCTAATAATATAATCAATTTCATCTTTATCTGTGTACCAGCTTGGGCGTAAAATAGTATAATCCAGACCTGAAGCCTCTATAAGATTTGCCGCCACCTTGTATCGTTTGATATACGGACCTATCATCTCCCTGTTCCATTTACCGAAGGCACCGGGAACTTCATCATATATTCCAAGCGCTGCAATAAAAATTAACCTCTTTACACCAGCAACCCTCATCGCGTCAACAATTTGTTTAGTCAGTTCGTCCTCCCTGCCGTTGATATTCACATATACAATATCCTGTGATTGCATAGCGCCTCTCAGTGTTTCGCTATCCATAATATCTCCTTCAACAATTTTTATCGAGTTGGACTGAAGATGCTTCAGACGCCCTGCATTGCGCAGGTAAAGAGTCAGATGTATCTGACTGTTCCCGGATAATTTTTTAATTACATGAGTAGCAACCTTTCCCCCTGCACCAAGTATTAATACTTTTGTTATTTTATTTGTTTTCGCTTCCATGTTTACTCTTTTTTTTATTCCAAAGTTCAAACCGCCTTTGCAAGCCCATGCTTTATCTTTTATACTTATAACTGTCTTATGATCTATTTAGCGTTATATTCTTCACCCGTAACTGGCCTCAACCAGTTTACTATACCTTTTTCCGTATTGACATTGATGGCAATATGTGTGACACAACATTGCTAATGATGGTTGTTAAGGTATCATCGTTGGCGACAAGTGATTTTACCCATGCGGTGCCTGTAAAATTTTGCATTGCTTTTTCCCCTTTCGGAAAAATGCCCGTGGTCATTTGATTTTCCTGCGTATTCATTGTTTGCGCTTTGAATGTGATTTAAAATAGAAAGGCTATCGAAACGGCTGCAATTTTCAATCCTCTATGTATCCACATCTTAGTTCAGATTTTGGATGAAGAAAGACGTGAGCTTGTCGAATGGAATTTTGTCCAGCCTGTCATATAAATCGACGTGAACTGCGCCGGGGATGATCATTAACTCTTTTGGCTCCGCTGCCGCTTTATAAGCATCTTCGCTGAAATAGCGGGAATGGGCATTTTCTCCTGCAATCAGGAGCATCGGTCTGGGAGATATTTCTTTGATGTAGGTGAGAATGGGCATATTCATCAGCGACAAAGAACTGGTCATCGTCCATGCACCGTTAGAATTAATTGACCTTGGATGAAATCCTCGAGGCGTTTTGTAATAGTCAAAATAATCCTTCACAAATTGCGGCTCATTGCCTTGTAATTTTTGGGGTAGATTGGCAGTTGAGGGAGCCGGCGTTCCCAGCCGGGCATCCTGCCAACGCTGCAATGATAATTGTTCCAGCGTTTTGTAGCGTTGCTCGGGTGTTACAATATCGTTGTACCCTTTTGACGTCACCCGGCACATATCATACATACTGGTGGTAGCAACAGCTCTTACTCTTTTGTCAACGGCGGTAGCGTTCAATGCAAATCCTGCAAACCCGCATATGCCAATGATGCCAATACGGTTTCTGTCTACACTTTTCTGTAATCCTAAAAAATCGACGGCCGCACTGTAATCCTCGGTATTGATATCAGGTGAAGCTACATTTCTTGGTTCGCCACTACTTTCACCCGTATAGGATGGATCAAAGGCAAGAGCAGCAAATCCACGTTCTGCCATCTGGTTTGCATATAACCCTGAGGATTGTTCTTTCACCGCACCAAATGGACCACCAATGGCAAGTGCCGCTAAGGTTTTGTTACCACTGTCTTTCGGAAGATACAAATCACCAGAGAGGATAATCCCGTACCGGTTTTTGAACGTCACTTTTTGCCTCGTCACTTTATTGCTCAGCATAAAAGTGTAGCCGCCATTTGCCTGCGTGTCTGTCATATTGTTTCTGTTCGAACTTTTTAAACTTTGTGAATGAGTATGTCCTATAGTAAGAAATAACAGGATTAATCCAACTGCGATGCTTTTCATATCCCTGCTATTTTATGGAATCGATTTAATATTTTTTGCTGGTACTCCGCCTGCAATTGTATTTGCCGGTACATCCCTGGAAACAACGGCTCCTGCCGCTACCACGGCATTTTCACCAATAGATACACCAGGCAATATTGTAGCACCTGCGCCAATCCATGCATTTTTATGGATGTGAATTAGTCCTGGAACAAGTGATTGTCTTTCGTTGGGGGAAATCGGGTGTCCTTCAGATAGAAGACTGACCTTAGGTGCGATCAGTACATTGTCTTCAATAATAATCCCGCCGAGGTCAAGGAAAACGCAGTCAAAGTTGATAAAGACGTTTTTGCCAATTTTTGTGTGCATTCCATAGTTGATGTACAACGGCGTAAATACAAC
>DASSGT010000897.1:0-2457 GCA_035693345.1 Puia sp.
ATCGGAAACGACAATGATTATGGCAGAGCTATACGGGTGCTGGAATAATCAATAATTGCTGTAAGGACTGTGATTGGACCGGCAAACTGAGAAAAACATAGCATATGCATGGCGGATGCGTCCTGATAGCGTTCGGGTTACATTGCGAAATCGTTGCCGAGTTGTTGCAGAGTTGTTGCTGAGTTATTGCTGAGTTGTTGCTGAGTTGTTGCTGAAACGTTGCTGAAACGTTGCTGAAACGTTGCTGAATTGCGTCTGATGCCTGCCACGATTCCGGCAGGACCAGCAATCTATCGGCCAGTAATCCGGATTTCATCCAAATCAGATATGCGTTGCTCTCAAAAAAACTAAATATTAACTGTCACCAAATAAAAAAGCCGGATCTAGATCCGGCCATCCAATGCCTTACGCTTTGCGCCTTTCGCTTTAAGCCTAAAAGTACCCCAGACGGGAATCGAACCCGTACCCGCATTTCTGCAGACAGGATTTTAAGTCCTGCGCGTCTACCTGTTCCGCCACCAGGGTAAATGTCTAAACAAAAATTCCCTCCCGCTACCGGAAAGGAATCGCTGAGCGGAAGACCGGGCTCGAACCGGCCACCTCGACCTTGGCAAGGTCGCGCTCTACCAAATGAGCTACTTCCGCATGTCAACCGATCATAAGAACTGTAGAGGGCAGCAAAAATAAGTATTCCCTGCCGCCTTTTGAAATTTTTTGCTATTTGTATTCAGGGGTATACTGAGTATTGGCCGGAACCACTACTTCCGGCTTGCCTTTATACCGGTGCGTATATAATCCATAACATCCGCCCAACAACAGGGCAATGATGCAAAATACTTCCAGATAAAACAGAAAAACGGAAGAATCTACCCAGTTGTAGGAGATATCTTTCAACTTGGGATCTTTGTATTCTTCGATTTCTTCGCTCATAAGAATCAGTTATTTACAGCGCAAAAATAGCAGATTCAGTTAAAAAATCATCTTTTGTCTCCGACAATTTCATCAAAAGTTTCCTTCCCCTCCACAAAATGCTTCCAGGCCACACAATGCTGGTACCAGCCCGATATGCTGCCTTTGCGACTTATTGGGAAAACACTGCTCCTCCGTTTAAATATAAGCCACTTAAAAAAAGCGGCATGGGCTTCCCAGACGGCTATAAAATACACCGCCTGTCCGGCGAAAAGGGATTTAAATGCAGATGTAAAATCCAGGAGGATGCGGAGCGGTATCTTCCAGAATGACTGACGCTTCGGGAGATTTTTCGCGAGCATGATCATATTATTCCGGAAGTTCAGAAATACTTTTCTCTCATTTCCTTTAGGCAAGGTTCCGCCGCCTATATGGTAGACTTCGGAAGACGGGCAGGCATAAATCTGATATCCTAATAATTGAAGTCTCCAGCAGAAATCTATTTCTTCCATATGCGCGAAGAAATAAGTATCAAAGCCTTTCACCTCGTGAAATAATTCTGCTCTTACAAATAAAGCAGCGCCACTCGCCCAGAAAATGGCTTCCACCCCATTATATTGACCCCGATCCACTTCACAAATATCAAAAATCCGTCCTCTGGCAAAAGGGTATCCCAGGGAATCCAGCCAGCCTCCTGCCCCGCCTGAATATTCAAACTGGTTTTTTTGATTGTAGCTAAGAATTTTAGGCTGACAGGCACCAATCATAGGGTCTTTTTCCATCAGTTCAATCACGGGTTCAATCCATCCCGGGGTGACTTCCACATCAGAATTCAATAATACATAATACTCCGAGTTTACCTCTTTCAGGGCCATATTATACCCGCCGGCATAACCATAGTTTCTTTTAAGTTCAATGATCCGTATGGCCGGATAATTCGTCTTCAGAAACCGCAGGGAATCATCCGTAGAGGCATTATCAGCAATAATGAGCTCCAAACCAGGATAGGTGCTTGCGAGCACAGAGGGAATAAACTGCTCCAGGTATTTTCGACCATTAAAATTGATAATGACAACAGATACTTTAGCCAACCTGATAATGAATTTGGGAATAAAAAAGGAGCGCCAAAAATAAGGCTTTGGGTTGTAACGGATTAGTGAAATATGATTTCATGCGCTTTACCTACTTTAGCGGCATGAGCGGATTTCGATTTAACTGGCGCTGGCTACTGGCCCTGCTTGGAATTGCCATTGTTTGCGGAACGATTTTCTATTCTCAATTCCTTGCCCAGAAAATCAGAAGGGAGGAACAGCAGAAGATAGAGCAATGGCTTGCGGCCAGCAAAGCGGTTTAAAATCCGGATCTGACCCTGCCGAACCTGATACGAAATGAACAACATTCCATTCCCATCATTGAAACCAACGAGAATGATAGCATCACGAGTTATTTCAACCTGGATACGGTAAAGATTGACCGTGATAAAAATTATCTTTCCAGACAACTCGAGATATATCGTTCACAAAATCCTCCGCTGGAAATAAAATGGAG
>DASSGT010000898.1:0-5516 GCA_035693345.1 Puia sp.
TGACTACCATTTAATCGGAGGCACAGAATATATCGGTTTCCCTCATTATATAAAACATGGCCCTGCACCGATCAAGTTACAGGCGCACGGCTATCCGAGTGAACCGATTAGTTTTAGGAATATATGGTTGCGACCCATATAGTTATTAATTATTAGTTATTAGTTATTAACTCCATGTGAAAACATTTGTGAGATAATATATTCACCTAGTTTATAATTAACAGTTAATAACTAATAACTAATAATTAATAACTATTTAGTGATATAAACCGCCCCATCCTTCAACGTCTTTATCGGTACCATGCTTTTGTGAAGGAGAATGGTGTCGAGGGCAGGCATTTGCAGATTCTCTTCGTTCTGGAACCAGACCAGGTATTCATGACGGTGGTCGTAATACCCATTGTAATATGCTTCGACTTTTTTGGGGAAATCAGTAAACGGAAGTTGCAATGCGGGTTGGCCGGTTACAAAATATACCGCATCGCCGGCATTTGAGTAAACAGGAGATCGCGGGTCAAAGATATTTTTATTTGTTTTCAGATACTGCACAATCTCAGACTTAACGAAGGGGTCTTCCTGATAACCCGGTATACCCGCATCTTTGACGCCATCATAATATTCCCAGTCGGCTGCCAGTTGTTTGTTTATAAACCAGGCGGCCAGAAATAAAACCGGAATACCCAGTACCCATTTCACTTTAAATGATTTTTGGTCAACAAAACCGGGAATCCAGCTGCTGAGACTCCATAACAGGAGAAGATAAATGGGTGACAACAACCGGCTCGTAAACGGTTCATAACGGGTAATACTATACGAATAAATCATAAACAACGAGTAGATCAGACCGGTGACGGCTATGACATACTCCTCTCTGCCTGCTGTCCTTCTGCGACGCATGACAGTGATAATAAAAGCAAAAATCAATAACACAAGGAAGGTCAGAAAAACTGCCAACTCCTGACTTCTGTTCAACAATAACCAGTCACAGAGCACATCACCGAAATATTCCATAATCTTCAGCAGACCGACTTCGCTTTTGGGCCTGATTCCGGTAGCCAGTCCCGTTAACCAATAATTGCGAATAATATTGATTAGTAATAAAGGCACCGAAAGAATACCGAAAATCAAACAATCTTTAACCCTTTTAAGCAGGAGATTTTCTTTATTAAATATGAGAATAGCTCCACCCGTGAACATCAGGAATACGCCTGCATATCGGGTTAGGCAGGTGATCGCACAGATTCCCGCTGAAATCCAAAGCCAGCGCCTGGTTTTAAGAGTCAGATATCTGGTTATACTATATATAAAAAACAGAATCAGGATAAGAAAAAGCGTCTCAGACCAAAGCATGGAATAAACTTCCTGAAGGGCCGCACTGCACAGGATACAAAACAGTAAAATTCGTTTATACCATCCGGTTGTTTTTTGAAATCCGTTCATGATGCCACCGGATACATACAATAAAACACCGAATAATATCCCATTCATCCAGGGGCCAAATTGCAGGGGATCCAATCGCGATACAAAGGATATAATCGTCAAAAAAAACGGGTATGCAAAGGGGAAATCGACGACGGGCAGATTATCGAACGATATAAATCCAAGGCCCTTCACCATATGCCGGGTGGCCGCTATATAAGTTACAGAATCCGGCGAGACCCCGATACCACTGTGTCTTGAAAAAATCTGAATCAGGAAAAACCCGATCAAAGCGGCCAGCAATGAATCAAGGTTTCTGGAAAGGGAAAATAAATCCGACTTTACTTTCATGCGTTAATTCGAAGTTATAGGAATTATAATGGTTCGTCTATGAACCTGATGGCCTAATTTCAATATTTGTTCCAGATCAAACTTTGATGAGCAGATTCTCTTATTTGTCCTTCCTGTTGATGGCCTTAATATCCGTGCAGGCGAAGGCTCAGATTTTCGGCGGAACTCCTCCCTCTGTCAAATGGAAATCAGTCAATACGATTCCGGCAGAAATAATCTTCCCACCAGGTATGGAGACTGAAGCCAGACAGGTCGGATTCCTGGTTTCCGCATTAAGCAAAACAACTTTACCAACTATTGGGAGCCGTCAAAATAAAGTTGACATCGTGTTTCATAACCTGACAATCGTACCAAACGGCTATGTACAGCTGGCTCCCTTCAGAAGTGAATTTCAGCTCACTCCTCCGCAGAACAGTTTTGAACTGGGCAGTCTGCCCTGGAACCAGATGCTGGCCATCCATGAATACCGCCATGTTCAGCAATACAATAATTTTTGCGTAGGACTGTCAAAGGCATTTTATTT
The DNA here is from genome assembly GCA_035693345.1 of Puia sp. Classification (GTDB taxonomy): domain Bacteria; phylum Bacteroidota; class Bacteroidia; order Chitinophagales; family Chitinophagaceae; genus Puia. The sequence continues at coordinate 2,294 of DASSGT010000898.1, forward strand.
TTTATTCGGACAGGATGGGCTTGCTTTTGCGAACAGTGTTGCCGTTCCCAACTGGTTTTTCGAGGGAGATGCAGTTTATCAGGAAACGCTGGTCAGTCAGCAGGGCAGGGGAAGGCTTCCTTTTTTTCTCACCGGATTTGAGGCGCTCTGGGTTTCAAAAAAGAATTACTCCTGGATGAAACTCCGCAACGGTTCATACCGCGATTTTACACCCGATTATTATCCCCTGGGTTATATGATGGTCGCTTACGGAAGGGATATTTACGGGAAAGATTTCTGGGCCAGAACTGCCGTTGACGCAGCTGCATTTAAAGGTCTTTTCTATCCGCTGCAAAAATCCATTCAGAGAAATGCAAAGACCTCTTTCGACTCTTTCCGCACCCGGGCATTGGATTATTTTCAGGATCAGCTTTCTGAAAATGCATATAACAGTCCGGAGGCCGTCTTTGGAAAATCAAACCGCCATTTTGTTGCAGATGAATTGTTCCCGCAATTCAAAGACAGTAACCGGTTGATCTTCGTCAACAGCAGTTATTATCTGCCACCCGCTTTTGTGGAACAGGAAATCGGGCATTCAAAACTCAGACGTTTAAAATTCCGTGCTCTGGCTATAGATGATGCATTTTCTTATAAAAACAATCAACTCGTTTATGCAGCTTATGAACCTGACCTGCGCTGGGGATGGCGTGATTATTCGGTTCTTCGAATAATCGATCTGAATTCAAAAAAAGACAAAAGGCTTACTTCAAAAACAAAATACTTTTCTCCTGATATTTCTCCAGGAGGCAAACAAATTGTAGCCGTCAATATGTACATAACCGGGAAAAGTTCATTGGATATTCTGACTATGGATTCAGGAAAAATTTTATTAAGGGTTCCCAATCCCGAAAATCTTATTTATACCTATCCCAAATTTCTAACTGACAGCCAGTTGATATCCGCTGTTCGAAATAACAGAGGACAGATGGCATTGATGCAAATCAGTCTCCCGGATGGAAATCAACATATACTGGTAGACTGGTCCATGGATCCGATTGGTTTTGTTTCAGCGAAAAATAATTCGATTTATTTCACCCGTACATTCGAAGGACAGGATCAGGGCTTCTGCCTGCGCGACGGAAATATATTTCGTTTGAAGGCCGATGCCAGTAGTGGTAATTATCAGTTGTCAGCATCGGGTGATAAAATAACCTGGAACAGCTTTACCAGTGCGGGTTTCAGGCTACAGGTGGCCAATTCAAAAAATGCCTTCGACGATCATCCGGTTCACTTTAATGCGATAGATACTTCTGAAAAACACAAAGTTTATTCCCTTGATCAGCCCCCTTTCCAGATTCCATTTCCCATTCCGGATTCAAACTTTGTATTGAAACCATATAATGCGGGGACACATATCTTTAATTTTCATAGCTGGAGACCTTATATTAACGATCCGGATTATACCCTGGCCCTGCTGGGACAAAACGTTTTGAATACTTTTCAATCGGAAATATATATAGGATACAACAGCAATGAACAATACAAGAAAGCCGGGGCAGACTTTACCTATGGCGGACTATTCCCCTTTTTCAATATTGGAACCGAATACCGGATTGACCGTAATGCTTTTTTCAAAGGGCAAAGAATTTACTGGAATGAACTTCTCCCATACCTCGGTTTATCCGTTCCTCTGAATCTGAGCAGGGGCCGATGGATTACAAATTTGGAAGGAGGAGCTAATATTACTTATCACCAACAATATTTCAAGGGTCAATATAAAGACAGCATTGCAAATAGTTCTTACTTCAGTCTGGATCCACAATTATTTTTCACCCACCAGGTACAAGCCGGCAGAATGCAGATCTATCCCAGTTTCGCGCAGACGCTTTTGTTGCAATATAACCGGGCTATTTCGAATATCTCAGGAAATCAGTTTCTGGCATCCGGCAGTCTGTACTTTCCCGGACTTACCACTACGCACAGTCTGGTATTAAAAGGCGCGGTGCAACAGCGTGATTCTCTGAACCAGGTTCGCTTTACCAACAGCTTCCCTTTTTCGCGGGGATATTCCGGAGAAAATTTTTATCAGATGTACGGGTTTGGTATTAATTATAATCTTCCGTTGGCTTATCCTGACTGGGGTTTTGCAGAGCTTGTATATTTTCTGCGAATTCGCGCCAATGCATTTTATGATTATACTGCGGTTCCTTACTATGCTACCAATGGTCCGGGCGTACAATCCCGGTATCGTTCTGCGGGTATTGAAATATATTTTGACACGAAATGGTGGAACCAGTTGGCATTGAGTTTTGGCGTCCGTTATAGCCGTCTCCTGGATCCGGATTATGAAGGAAGAGGTCCGAATCAATGGGAAATTATCCTCCCTTTGAATATATTAAATAATGGCTACAGTAATCGTTTGGCAAATCCCTAGAAAGATCCTTCTCATCCCCCGGAACTTCTTAATTTTGCGCGCTTCCGGGAAAAGATCCCGGTCCTTTACACATGAAGTATACATCTGAAATTGAGAAAAGAAGAACATTTGCCATTATATCCCATCCGGATGCGGGGAAGACGACGCTGACTGAAAAATTCCTTTTATTCGGAGGAGCCATTCAAACGGCCGGAGCTGTAAAAAGCAACAAGATCCGCAAACATGCCACCAGCGATTTTATGGAAATTGAAAGGCAGCGTGGCATTTCCGTTGCGACTTCCGTCATGAGCTTTCAGTACAAAAACATGCTGATCAATCTGCTCGACACACCCGGCCATAAAGATTTTGCCGAAGATACCTACAGAACCCTCACGGCGGTCGACAGTGTTATTCTGGTCATCGACAGCGTAAACGGGGTGGAAGAACAAACCCGCAAACTGACTGAGGTCTGCCGGATGCGTGATACACCCATTATTGTATTTGTAAATAAAATGGACCGGGACGGGAAGAACCGTTTCGAACTGATGGAGGAAATCGAAAATGAATTAAAGATCAAATTGCATCCTCTGACCTGGCCCATCAACAGTGGCAAGGATTTTAAAGGTGTCTATAATCTCCACGATAAAAACCTGATTCTTTTCACTGCCAATACGAAAGCATCCGATGAAGATGTAGTTCAGATTGGCGATCTCAAAGATCATTTACTCGACGAAAAACTGGGAGAAAAAGATGCGGCGATCCTGCGTGAAGATGTGGAACTGGTGGACGGTGTGTATGGCCCGCTCAATGTAGATGAATATCTCAGCGGAA
>DASSGT010000899.1:0-8890 GCA_035693345.1 Puia sp.
CCTAAAAAAAGTTTCCGCTAATCGGCAAATACTCATCAAACAAAAAGATGCCAAAGAGAATTTCAACTATGAACTGTTTTTCCCAAAGCCGAAGTCAATGGTCGAAGACATCAGCCGTCAGATTGGCAACACCTGGAAGCATCAGGAGAATCCCTATATTGATTTTAACGAACAATACCTGATACCGCATATGGAATCCACGAGAGGTCCCAAAATAGCCATTGCGGATGTCAATAAGGATGGATTGGATGACATGTTTGTTTGCGGCGCAAAGGGCCAGCCCGGCTGTCTCATGATCCAAAACAGGAAAGGAAAATTTATTCCGGCTGATACCTTGTTGTTTAACAAAAACAAAGGAAGCGAAGGTGTGGACGCAGTATTTTTTGATGCGAATCTTGACGGCTATCCTGATCTTTATGTAGTCACCGGCGGCAATGAATACAAAGATGGCGACCCCAACCTGACAGATCATTTGTATCTCAATGATGGTCATGGGCATTTTAGTGAAGCGGTCAATGCAATACCCCCGATCTTAAAAAATAAATCCTGTGTTGCCGTAGCGGATATCAACAAGGACGGTTATCCAGATATTTTTGTGGGTGGATTGGCCATTGCCAAACAATATGGATATACAAAAGAGCCTGCTTATTTACTGATCAATGACGGGAAGTGCCACTTTACTCTGGCGGGCGATGGAGTCATTTCTTTAAAAGAGACCGGAATCGTTACATCGGCTGCGTTTACCGACGTGAATCGGGATGGATGGGATGACCTGGTCGTTGCAGGCGAATGGATGGACATAAAAATTTTTCTCAACCATAATGGAATTTTTACACCGCTTGAGATCAGCCACTCATCCGGACTTTGGCAATCCGTTTGTATAACTGATGTTAACAATGACGGATATCCGGATATATTAGCTGGAAACTGGGGGAAGAATTCAAAATTATATGCAGGGAAAGATGGTCCTCTTAAGTTATATGTAAAGGATTTCGATGGAAATGGATCCGTGGAACAAATTATGACTTATGCAATAAGCGGTAAGGAATATCCTTTTTTTGGTAAGGATCAGTTGGAGCTCGCATTACCTGTGTTGAAAAAAAATCATCTCCGTTATGATGAAGCGGCGGGAAAAACAGTTCAATATCTTTTAGGAGAGATGCTGAACGGAGCAATAGAATTGAAAGCAGAAACATTGGCTTCTGCCTGTTTTATCAATGATGGAAAGGGAAATTTTATCAGAAAAGATTTACCTGAAGAGCTTCAGCTGGCACCGGTATTTTCATTTCTGCCTTTCCCTGCCTACGGACAAAAGACCTGGCTCGCATCCGGGAACTTTTATGGGGTCATGCCTTACGAGGGGCGATACGACGCTTTAAATCCCTCATTTTTTTCATACCGCCATAACTTAAAACAGTTTCAGTATATATCAGCGCTTCCCGCGTTGATCGGGGAATGCACGGATGCCAAATGGCTGAATTATATCGGGAGGAGTAAAATATTGGTCATTGCCAGAAATAACGATTCGTTGGTTTTCTATAAACCGGTACCTTAATCGCATATATTAAATTCCGGTATAGATATTCCTCCAGACTAAAAAGTATGTAATTGTATTTGTATTTGCGCCCCGCCTGATTGGTTAGTGGCATGCTCACTATGAATATCTATAAAATACGTAGATTCGATTTTAGAGGAGTATATCAAAACAAAACACGTTATGGCAATACAGAATTCACGTCGCCGGTTTATAAAGAATGCTACGCTTGCTTCTGCAGGTTTTTATATTATCCCACGTCATGTCTTAGGCAGGGGATTCATCGCACCGAGTGATAAATTGAATGTTGCAGGCATCGGCGTCGGTGGTAAGGGAGCTGATGATATAAAACATTTTTCAGATAGTGGTAAAGCAAATATTGCTTTTCTCTGTGACGTAGATGATGTAACCGCAGCAGACACAAGAAAAGCCTTTCCCGCAGCGAAGTATTATAAGGATTACAGGGAAATGCTTTCCAAAGAATTTAAATCTATTGATGCTGTTTCTGTTTCGACACCGGATCACCAACATGCGGTTGCTGCCATGGCTGCCATGCAGTTGCATAAACATGTTTATGTGCAAAAGCCACTCACCCATGATATTTATGAAGCACGCATGCTGACGGAAGCCGCCCACCGGTACAAAGTAGTCACCCAAATGGGTAACCAGGGTGCTTCCGGTGATGGCGTCAGACAATTGGTGGAGTGGTATAAGGCTGGTCTGATCGGCGATGTTACAACAGTATATTGTTATACCGACAGGCCGATATGGCCACAGGGAAAACTGAGGCCAACAAACGCGTCTGTCATCCCTGCTACACTCGACTATGATCTATGGTTAGGAACCGCACCGCAAAAAAATTATTTCGAAGGACTGTTGCCTTTTAACTGGAGGGGTTGGTGGGATTATGGTACCGGCGCGCTGGGCGACATGGCCTGTCATATCATGGCACCGGCTTTTGCCGTACTCGGTCTCGGATATCCCGTGTCAGCTGAATGTAGTGTGGCCACCAATTATATAGAAAACTGGAATGCTGCCTATACACCTGACAGTGGTCCGATATCATCCCATATAACCCTTATTTTCCAGGGTAAAAACGGAAAACCGGATACAGAGCTCCATTGGATGGATGGTGGTATTCAGCCTACAAGACCCTACGAACTCGGATCCAACGAACTCATGGGTGATGGTGGTAACGGTGCGATCTTTATTGGAACGAAAGGAAAAATGATGTGTGGTACGTATGGCATAAACCCGCAACTTCTGCCAACCAGCAAAACAAAAACCGCGAATATTCCCCAAACCATTCCGCGCGTACCCGGAGGCGATGAGGGCCATTACACAGCCTGGATCGAAGCTTCACTGGCGGGATACGGTAGTGAAAAGGCAAAAAATCTCAGCTCAAATTTTGATATTGCCGGTCCGTTGACTGAATCAGTTTTAATGGGAAATCTGGCGATCAGAAGTACTAATATCCGGAAGAAAAATGAGAATGATTTCGAATATCCGGGCAGGCATATCAAACTACTTTGGGATGGCCCTGCGATGCGTATCACCAACTTCGAAGATGCAAATCAATTTGTAAAACGAACATACAGAGAGGGCTGGAGTTTAGGAGCGTGAAACGTTCTCATTGCTTATCTGACATTTTATCAAATGATTTTGCAATGGCCCCCGACAGATTAAAGCCAGAAAGCTTTTGATACTTCGCGGATAAGTTCCATGGAGTTTTTAACCTGTAATTTTCTAAGCAGATTGGCCCGATGGGTCTGAACTGTATTGATACTAATAAATAACTGACTGGCGATTTGTTTTGTAGAAAAACCTGCCCCAATCAGATGCAATATCTCTTTTTCTCTTCCTGTAATCTCTTCGATGCCTTCCGGAACTCCGGCAATTTCCATACCCGCTGGCAGGAGAGAACGCTTTTCTGTATTCTTTTTAAATTTCTGCAACGAAATCAAAAATGGATAATCATTTTCCGGTTTGGTGATAAATTTTTGTCCTTCGAGCTTGTCATTGATTGCCTGATCGGTAATGTCCACCACCTTACCCAGTACAAGATCACGTTTCCCATCCGAGAAGTAGCGGAATACTTTTGTTTCCACTACCTGCCGCCATTCGCCATCAGCATGCCGGATGCGGTAATTGAGCACAAGCGGCGCAATGCGTCTGCCAAGCTGTGCAGCAACAGAGTTTTTTCTGATGATGAGCAGAGCTTTTTCATACAAGCCGGCAAGGTCATCGGGATGAATGCGGGATATTTGCATATCGGTTCCTCCGTCTCTCATTTCTTCTACGGTAAATCCTGTAACCTTTCCGGGTGAAGGTTCCATAAAAATCAACCCTGCCCTGGAGCAGGAAGCCAGATATACAAAACTTTTGCCTTCAGGCAGATCGTCCAGAAAGCCATCGGGGACAAATCCAAATTCATCCGTTATCCTTTCATGCAATGCATTCGACACCAATAGCATCATTTTTTACAAATTTAAGCTGTCATTCGGGTTTTGTCGCTATTGATCAAATCTGCCGGAACCAGTGTAACCCCGTTGCGACGATAATATTCCAGTGAGCGTCTTAATTTTTTTCCATTTTTTGATCCTAACGCATCTGTTATCACGGTAACATTGAAATCTTTTTTCAATGCGTCCGTCACGGTAGCCTTCACACAGTGTTCTGCAAATAATCCTACCACGAATATTTCTGAAACTTTCCAGCCCCGCAAAACTTTTAATAATTGCTGGTTGACAAATGCACTCTTTGTGGACTTCCGGTACAATTCCATATTCACGCGTTTGAGCCGGGGATCAGGCCCTACCCCTTTGCCGCCTTTTTTACATACATTCCCGGTAATCCAGTTCATTAAAAAGTTGCTCCATTCATTTGTAATGTAAAGAACCGGTAATCCCGAATTTTCAAACAGGTCAATTGTATGATTTACGTTTTTGAAAAACTGATCAATGTTTGTAGTATCAATATGTATTTTTGATCCGGGATTCACCAGATTTTCCTGAATATCGATTACCAGCAACGCCTTGTCAAAAGTTTTCTGTGTCATAACATTCTGTATTTATTAAACACAAAAATACCCATCACTTATCCCCGGGGAAATAGCTGTATTCAGTGATATTATCATTGGAATTCCGATTCTACTCGGATAATGCAATTCCGCTTTTTAGTGCCGTTTCATATTTTTCTTTATCAAACCGGTATAAGAATGGTGAGCGGTGTTGTCCTATTTTTCTTTTTTCACCAGTCTTCACCAGGATGCCCATCGACATGAGTTTGGTGGGAAAGTTGCGGCGGTGTAATGTCCTGCCCAGAATGGTTTCATAGAGCACCTGTATTTCCGGCAGCGTAAAAAGTTCCGGTAGCAGATTATAACCAATGGGCTGATGATAGAGTTGAAGACGCATGGTCTCCAGTGCTTTTTCAACCATTTCATTGTGATCAAACAGCAAAGCAGGCAATCCGGTTACGCTATGCCAGGAAAATTCATCATACATGATATCGGGCCGAATGACGGCTTTTGAAAATTCGATCAGCGCATAATAACCGATTCCGATGGTTCGCTTCAGCAGCCAGTTGTCTTCCCCGAACTCTTTTATAAAGTCCGATTCAAAAATCTTGGAACGCCAGCCCAACACCCGGTCCTCATTATCGCCGAATGTATAGAACTGCTGCAGGAAGATATTTTTCAGGGTCGTGCGTTCTTCCAGAATGCGGGCTGCCGCGTGGCTCAGCGACTCTTCTTTTTTAATAAAACCTCCGGGCAAACCCCAGCCGTTCAGATCGGCATATTTCGCCAGTAAAACCTTCAGCTCCCGGTCGTGATATCCAAAAATGACGCAGTCGATCGACAACTGCGGCATATGAGTCAGGTGCCCATTACGAATAAAATCATTATGTTTTTCATTGAATTTCATACAGTTACTTATTGGCTAAAAAATAGGCAATAAAAGTTTTCTCTGTTTCCTGCTTTCCCTATACCTTCATTGCCTGAAATCAAGGCAATACAAATCTAGACTATTCAATTTGAACGCCCATATACCTTTCACAATTAAATATTTCAAATGAAACCGATGCGCTTCCTTCCCGTTTTACTTTCTCTGACCCTGTTGATTTCCCTTTCTTCACTGGCCCAAAGCAATCTACCACAACTCGGGAAAAGTTCCGTCGCCGATGTGGTAAAAGCCATGACCACGGAAGAGAAAGTAAAAATGCTCGTGGGTTTTGGATTTCATGTGCCCGGTTTACCTGCCAACTTTCTTCCGCCAACGGATCCGGCAGATGATTCTGTAAAAGACAAAGTGCCCGGTACGTCGGGTCGTTTGCATGGCGTTGCCAGACTGGGTGTTCCGATACTGACGGTTGCTGACGGCCCTGCCGGTGTTCATATCTGGAGTTTTGATGAGGGACCCGGACAAACCTACGCGACTGCGCTTCCGAATGCCACCTTACTGGCAGCTACCTGGGATGAAGCACTGGTAAGCAGAATGGGCAGCGCTTTTGGGAACGAAGCCAAAGAATACGGAATTGATATCGTACTTGCACCGGCTATGAACATACAGCGCAATCCGCTGAACGGAAGAAATTTTGAATATTATTCTGAAGATCCCGTACTGAGCGGAAATATTTCGGCTGCGATGGTGAAGGGTGTGCAGGATCAGGGCGTCGGTGTTTCGGTAAAACATTTTGTCGCCAACAACTCGGAAACCAACCGGAACAAATTAAACACCATCGTAAGTCTGCGCGCACTGCGTGAAATTTATTTAAGGGGATTTGAAATCGCCATAAAAAAATCCAACCCCTGGACGATCATGTCTTCTTATAATAAAGTAAACGGCGTATATACTTCTGAGAGCAGAGATCTGCTGACGACCATTTTACGCAATGAATGGGGATATAAAGGATTCGTGATGAGTGACTGGTTCGGTGGTGTGGATGCCGTGGCCCAGGAGAATGCCGGTAATAATTTACTCATGCCGGGAAGTTTCAACCAGATCAAAGCGATTCTCAGTGCCGTTCAGCATGATAGTATCAGCGCGAAGCAACTGGATGAAAATGTTACGCAAATACTCAACATCATTTTATTGTCACCTACATTCAAAAACTTTCATTATACCAATCAGCCTGACCTGGCCGCACATGCAGCCATCTCCAGAGCGGCAGCTGCGGATGGTATGGTGCTGTTGAAAAATGAAGACCATACCCTCCCATTGAAAAACACAAACAGTATTGCGCTGTTTGGAAATTCTTCCTATGATATCATCGCAGGCGGCACGGGCAGCGGCGATGTCCACAGAAAATATACTGTCTCCCTGATTGATGGACTGATCAATGGAGGTGTTCCAACAGAAACACAACTAACAACTTTATACAAAACATATATACAGGCTGAAAAAGCAAAGCAGCCGAAACCTTCCATGATGACCATCATGAATCCGCCACCTCCGATTAAAGAAATGAATCTGTCGGACAGTCTTTTGACGGCTTCTGTACAGCAGTCCGGGATCGTAGTATTTTCTATCGGCCGCAATGCAGGTGAAGGAAAGGACCGCAACGTTGAAAATGATTTTAATTTAACCGATGCGGAAAAGAATACCATTCAGAAACTCTCCTCCGCGGCGCACGCCCGGCATAAGAAACTGGTGGTGGTGATCAATTCCGGAAGTGTGATCGAAACGGACAGCTGGAGAGATTATGCAGATGCGATTCTCCTGGCATGGCAACCGGGTATGGAAGGTGGCAATGCGATGGCGGATGTACTCACCGGAAAAGTAAATCCATCCGGCAAGCTCCCGGAAACTTTTCCTGTCGCTTATACGGATGTTCCTTCTGCAAAAAATTTCCCCGGCAAAGAAACCGGCGAACCCGATGTAAAAGGCTCCATGATGGATTTTGCCAAGCCCGCGGTTGTTACCTATGAAGATGGTATCTATGTGGGTTATCGATATTATACCACATTCAAAGTAAAACCTGCTTATGCATTTGGTTACGGACTCAGTTATACAAAATTTGAATACAGTGATCTGAAACTAAGCAGTGAAAATTTTCAAAATCAGCTAACCGTAACCATTAGAGTCACCAATAAGGGTAAAGTGGCAGGCAAGGAAGTGGTTGAATTGTATCTCACGGCGCCGAAAGGAACGCTGGATAAACCTTCCCTTGAATTAAAGGCTTTTGCAAAAACCGGCCTGCTCAGTCCGGGTGCTTCCGAAACGGTAACGCTCATGCTGAATACAAAGGATCTGGCTTCCTTTGATACGAATCAGCTTTCCTGGATAGCAGCTGCCGGCAGTTATGAGATAAAAATAGGTGCGTCCAGTGACGACATTAAATTATCAAAAAGTTTTAAACTCGACAAGGAACTGCTTGTAGAGAAAGTCAGCAAGGCCCTGGCTCCGACAGTGGCGATTAACGAACTGAAATAAAGGAGTGCGGTCATTGATGACCGACACCTTTGTGACCCGATAAGGCCAAAGGGTCAGGAAGTTTTAATCCGCAGATCATACACAAAGTCGGCGATGTCGATGATCTTAAAAGATTTTTGTTTTGGGTGCAGGGGGTTGAGGATATAATTAAATTCATCCGGGATGATGGTGGATGGTATTTTTATTATCGCTGTCTTCGCCGCCTTCAATAACTGCGTACCGAATTTTTTTGTTGATGCCGGCGCGGGAAATGACTTCCAGTCACCGGGAAGCTGTGCTGGCTTCAATTCCTGCAACCCGGCTTTTCCAATATCAATGGTTACAATGCTCAGTGCCCCTGGAATATCACTGATATTTGTATTTACGGTAAACTCAAGCAGGGCCAGCGCGCGTGATTCCGATGTATAGAGACATTCATACCCCGGCTGGTTCCACCTGCCGCCATATTTTCGCGCCCCGATACCATTCAGGTCCTTTGCATACATCGTCTTACAGATCCGGTATACAATCATGGATTACGAGTAAACGCCGTATTCAATTCTCCCCAGAATATTTTTTACTTCCTCCCTGCCGAACTGACTATTGATAATATCAAAAGGAGCTTTACCACCCAGGGCCTTATTTGGAGCAACCATCCATCGGTTAAATTTCTCCTTATCTTCAAACACCTTAAAACCATAATCATAAAGATCCGCCAGGCCAACGATCCGTTCACTAAGCGACGCATTGAATTTCTCCTGCTTCTTTTTATTTATGAGTGTTGCCCTCGTAACGGCGAGAGCCGTTGCCAGCTTCTGATAATCCAGATCGGCCAGGTCCTTGAATTTCTCCAAATAGATTTTACTCACGCCCTTTTGAGCCATCTGCATTTTCTCAATGGGTGTCAGAGTCGCTATACCGGCCACATATGAAGCTTTATCTT
>DASSGT010000900.1:0-2028 GCA_035693345.1 Puia sp.
TAACAATAAAATCAATCGTATGAATGTCTTCGACAGGCTGGCGTCGCCAACGCCCACGTTCTTTCAGAAGCTCAGGAATATCGGGCTGATACTGGCTGCCGCAAGTGCAGCCATTGTCGCCGCGCCCGTTACATTACCGGCTATCGTCGTTACGGTAGCTGGTTACCTGGCTGTTGCGGGAACTGTGCTTGGTGCCGTTAGCCAGATCACGATCCCGGCGGACACCAAATAATTCTGCGAAAGCGGGATTAAAAAAGTCCCCCTGCGAAAGCGGGGGGCTTTTTATTTCAGGGCAGAATTAAAATCTAAGTATAACGGTTTTTTTCTCGACCTGGAAATGCAGGCCCTGTGTTTCAAGACTGCGGAGCAAAACATAAATATCGGTATCGCTCGGAAGGTCCAGGGAAAATTTCCTGTCCGGAATATTTCCATCATATATGACCGTTACATCGTACCAGCGCGCCACTTGACGCATGATGGTCCGTATTTCAGCATCATGGAAAATGATCCGGTTATTTTTCCAGGCAATGGCATCATCCAGGTTTCCGGTTCGCATAATATTTAATCTTCCGGAATCCAGTGAAACCTGCTGACCCGCCACCAGTGAAATGGGTGAGGAGCCGGCCGAAGAATCGAGCCGGACATCTGCGGTTCCGCCAATCAGACTGAAGAGGGTAGACGGTTCTTCCGGATAAGACATTAGATTAAAAGTGGCGGCTTTTGTTGATATTTGGAGAGCAGAATTAGTTGATGGTTGGCGGTTGGCGGTTGGCGGTTGAGCCTGATCCCGAGAGGGCGCTGTGATCGTGTAAACATGTTTTACATTTTCCGGAATTTCAAAGTAAGCTTCCCCGTCGACGGTAATGTGAATCGTGTCCTGCGAAAAATTTGCCGGATACCGTATGGAAGTTGCTGCATTCACCCGGACCGTTGTACCATCGGCCAGCTGCAGGATAAACTCACCACCTGCTTTTGTAAACAGGGTATAGAATCTCGTCTTTGCCGATTTGGGTTCATTCGGAGCGACATAAATATACTGGCCATTCTCTTTTTCAATGACAACTCCTGCCTTGCCGGCCTGAAAGCCTCTTTTGAAATCACTCCAGGCGGAATTGAGATTATCGGTTTCACCTTCGGGAGAAATAACAGAAGCATGGTAACCGCCCGCTTTGATGGATGAATACCCAGCCAACATAAAAAACCATCCTCCCCCAATGACCACTGAGGCGGCAACGGCGAGAAGTTTTTTTCTGGTCGTGATATAAAAAATCCTGGCGGGTCGTTCCCCTTTCTGTGAAAGGTCTTCGAGATCCGGAAACTGTTCATGGAGTTTCTCCAAAACCTGCTGCCTGGCTTCCGGCATTTTTCCGATTCGTCTGCGCAACGTTACAGGGTCGGTTGCCGATTGAAACAAGGATTCGTTTTCAGCAGATAATTTGCGCCAGGCGGAGAGTTCCTTTTTTTCTTTACGGGATATTTTATGGCGGACCTGCAGGAACAACAGCCATCCGATTCTTTCAGAGGGATTCATATAATAGGTTTAATGATAAAACAAATAAATAGAATGCTTGCCGGCCACCTTTTTTATTGGCTTCTATTTTCAGTATTTTTTTTGCGTCGGTCTTGTGATTCGAAACCGTCTTTTCAGTCATGCCCAGACGCATGGCGATTTCTTTATTTGTGAGTTCATAATAATAGGCGAGCACAATAACCTCTCTCGTCTTCAGCGGTAATTTTTCAGCTTCCCGCCAGAGAAAATTACCCATATGGCCGTAGGTTTCTGCACGTTCTGTATCATCAGACAGCGTGAACATGTAATGCGCCCCGGCCTTGGAGCTGTTTTCTCTTTTTGTGTTTTCCTTTTTCAAGTGGTTCTGGCAGACCCTTGAAGTGGTTAAGTTGATCAGATTTCTGATTTCATGGGCAGCTGCAACGTGCTTTTCCGATTCGAGTACCCTGGTAAAAATTTCCGCGACCAGATCATTGGTTTCAGATGAATGACCGGTCAGATGTTCCACCATATCATAA
>DASSGT010000901.1:0-12931 GCA_035693345.1 Puia sp.
AGAATACCTGGGAAGGATGTTGTTCGTGGATCCAGGAAATAAGGTTGTTTCGGTTGCACCCACTATCCTTTGTAGCATGTCCCAAATGCTGGTAACACTTACAGCCGGATCGGCAGGCCTTTTTCTATACTACCATATGACTCCAACAAGCCCCGCAACCTGGTTAACACCTGTATTATTCAAACCTGCCTTTATTATAACGATCATGGCGGCGCTCGCCCTATGCCTTGTATATTTCAAATTTGATCCGCTGGTCAGAAGAGTGAATAAGTGGCTGATAAAAAACAAAAAAAATTTTTCTGTCCCGGAGAATTATAGTTTCGGGGCTTTATCAGAAATTCTGCTCTTTTCGACCCTGCGTTACTTTGTATTTCTATTGCAATATGGACTATTGTTTTCTTTGTTCGGTATTCCATTACTTGGATTGCAGGTATTCACGGGCGTTAGTGTCATGTTTGTGTTGATGGCAATCGTCCCCACGTTAACGTTTTTAACAGATCTCGGATTTCGTTGGGCAGTGGGCATTCAGGTATTTCAGGTATATACCATGAATACAGCAGCGATACTGGCGGTATCTTTGGGTATATGGCTGATTAATTTAATAATCCCTGCGTTAGTAGGGAGTTTATTAATTTTAAGGATCAAACTATTTAGCAGTAGATGAAATCAATTACCCTGATTGTATGTGTTTTTTTATTTGGATTTTCATTGCCTGTGAACGAAGGAGGTGAATTTTGTGGTTTGCAAAATCAGGCTTTCCGGGCCGGCGAAAGTATTACTTTCAGGGTCTATTATACACTGGCAGGAGTTTATATTGCGGCGGGTGAGGCCACATTTACCGTGGCGTTGGAAGAATTGGGTGGCAAACCGGTTTATCATGTTACAGGAGCAGGGAAGAATTATTCGTTTCTGGATAATTTTTTTAAAGTCAGGGATAAATATGAAAGTTATATTGATACATCAACGTTGCAGCCAATGAAATTTATCCGGAATGTAAGCGAAGGCTCTTACCGCAAATATGAAAATGTCAGTTTTAATAAAACCGCTCACACAGCCATTACGAATTCGGGTGTTTTTAAAACACCTGATTGTGTCCAGGATGTTTTAAGCACAATGTACTATGCGCGGAACATTGATTTTGATAAAATGAAACCAGGTGATAAAATTCCTTTTTCCATGTTCCTCGATAATCAGGTATATGATCTGTACATTCGTTACGTGGGAAAAGAAACCATTAAAACGAAATATGGAAAATTCCGGGCCATTAAAATAAAACCTCTTCTGATAAAGGGAACTATTTTTGAAGGAGGGGAAAAAATGACGGTTTGGATAAGTGATGATGCAAACCATATCCCGGTTCGGGTGGAAAGTCCAATCAGCGTGGGCAGTGTAAAGGTTGATATGATGGATTTCAAAAATCGCCGCACACCGATGAGTTCCCTGATCAGTCCAAGATAGCAACTCTTCATTTCAGTATAACCCCTCTAACATGAAAAAACTGCTTAAAGTTTTAGGTATCATCCTGCTTTCTATTGTTTTCATCGTCTTTGCAATTGTAGCCTATATTAAAATTGCCTTACCAGATGTGGGTTCGGCCCCTGACTTTACCGTAGACAAATCTCCGGCAAATGTTGAAAGGGGTCGCTATCTGGCTAACTGTGTCATGTCATGTATGGATTGTCACAGTAAGCGGGATGTAACAGAGTATTCCATGCCCATGGTTCTTTCTACGAGGGGGCAGGGAGGCGAACGATTTGATCAGACTATGGGCTTTCCGGGTATTTTCTATTCCGCTAATATTACACCCTCCGGTATCAGTGGTTGGACTGACGGTGATATATACAGGGCCATTACAACCGGAGTACGTAAGAATGGGAAACCGATTTTTCCGGTGATGCCTTACCATGCATATGGATTCGCAAATCCCGAGGATGTAAAATCTGTCATTGCCTATATACGATCGCTACAGCCTATTGCCAACGTAGTTCCCGAGTCTGCTGCCGATTTTCCAATGAGTGTCATTCTTAATACGGTTCCCAAAAAAGCTCAGCCCATGACATTACCCGCTTCAGGGGACAGTCTGGCCAATGGGAAATATCTTTTTACTATTGCAGCCTGCCATGATTGTCATACTCCATTTGAAAAGGGGAAATTTGATGAGACCCTGGCGCTCGCCGGGGGTCGCGTTTTTCCTGCGCCTGGAGGCATGGTAACATCCGCCAATATTACGCCTGATAAGGAAACGGGTATCGGGTCCTGGACCAGAGAATTTTTCGTGCAGCATTTTGCGATGTATCGTGACAGTGCCACGGCACATCGTGTCGTAAATGCCGGAGAATTGCAGACTATAATGCCCTGGACATTGTATGGTAATATGACGGATTCTGATATTTCAAATATTTATGCCTATATCCAGACGCTCCAACCCATAAAACATACAATCACAAAATGGAAAGCAGGACACTGACAAGTTTGAAAGATTGGAAGACTGGAAGTCTGGAGGTATAAGATTGTTAAGGGTTAAGATTTTTGCAACAGACTTTGAATCGTTTTTTCCATTTGCATACTTCTTGAACCCTTTACCAGTATTGCGGTATTGTCAAAAGTTTGGGATGCTACCCAGGCACCGGCTTCATTCGCATTGAAAAAACTTCTGTATGGGTGTTTTATTTTCAGAAAATCTCCTCCAACCAGTGCGACCTCTTTCCATTTATTTTTTCCAATTTGCCGGATAATCTGCTCGTGCTCTGTAAGGCTGTCGGATCCGAGTTCCATCATTCCTCCCAGTAACAGAATTTTGTTAACTGCCGGAAAATGAACAAAATTTTCGATGGCTAGTTTCATACTGGAGGGATTGGCATTATAAGCGTCGAGAACAATAGAATTGTTTCCCTTTTGAATCAACTGGGACCTGCTATTGGAAGGTTCATAGTCTTCAATACCTTTTCTGATCCGGTCCGGTTCTACTTTGAAATAACTGCCCAGACAAACCGCAGCCAGCACGTTGGGCAAATTATAATCACCTGTTAGTTTCGTTTGAATGGAACCGGCTGAACTTCCCCGGGTTATTTTTACTTTCAGAAATGGCGATGACTGTTCTGTAACGCCGGTTATATCAGCATGATTTGTTCCATAGGAATAAACTTCGCCGATTCCCTTACTCATGATCTGCAGATACTCATAGTCCCACATTACAAATGCACTACCGCCATAAGCACGCAGATAGTCAAAAAGTTCACCCTGACCTTTCATGACCCCTTCTGGACCTCCAAAGCCTTCCAGATGTGCTTTACCCACATTGGTTATTAATCCATGGGTGGGTCTTGTGTAGATACAATAGCCTGCAATTTCACCGAGATGATTCGCACCCATTTCCACAATGGCGATTTGAGCATCTTTTTTTATTTTCAGAATGGTTAACGGGATCCCAATATGATTGTTCAGATTGCCTTCTGTGGTATATGTTTTAAATTTCTCGGAAAGTACTGCATGAATCAATTCCTTGGTGGTGGTTTTTCCATTACTTCCTGTGATTGCTATAATTGGTATGTTGAACTGGTTACGATGGTATGCGGCGAGAGCCTGTAGCGTAGTTAAAGTATCATTTGTACGGATCAGGCGGTCTTCGTGTTTGGCCATATCATCAATATCTTCGTCAATAATCGCATAGGCGGCCCCGTTAGCCAGCGCCTGAACAGCGAAGTGGTTACCGTTGAAGTTGTCACCTTTTAAAGCAAAGAAAATGTCACCCTCGCGGACTTTTCGGGTATCGGTGCAAATCGTGGGGTGATCTGAAAAAATCTGATATAGTTTTTCTATTGAAAACGGGGTCTGGGAATTATACTGCATTCGTTTTTACATTTTGGAATTTAATTCTCCGGGATCAATTAATGCATTTACTAACTTACCCGTTTGCCTTACGATTTGCGCTTTAGACTTTCAGCATAAGAAGCAAATCTAATAAACAAAAAAGCCACCCCGTGGAATCGGGATGGCTTTATATAGTTTAAAAAGGTATTACTGTTTGCGGGCGTTTTGCTTTCTTGTTTTATAACTGATACCGGTTTGTCTGCCGTTACCTGCTGCACTTCCCACACGGTCCATGGCGCAACGGAAACCAACGGTAGAACTAGCCTGATCTTCTTCCATAAAGCGACGGGTTCCGGGTCCGAGCCAGTATGCACGGTCATCCCAGCTACCACCCTTGATTACTCTTGATTTGTCACTGATCAGTGTCGTCTTTCCGTATCCATAAGCGATGCCGGCGATCAGTGAGTCACCATCCAGATAGTTGATCACATCACCTTTCTGATAGTTTCTTCTGTTTTCACTTTCTTTATCTGTTACAGCACGATATTTAATTCTTCCCAGGCTGTCTCTTTCCGGCTTGCCTTCTTTGCCCAGATCCATAGTTTGAAATTTGTTACCACGGAAAGGAGCAACACCGTTTACGTCCTGTGATGACAATGGACGATAAACATCTTCCACCCACTCACTCACGTTACCGGACATATTGTATAATCCAAAACCATTTGGATAAAATGAAGTTACATCTGCAGTATATACGGCGTTGTCGTTCAATCCACCGGCAACACCCATGTTATCGCCATTTCCTCTTTTAAAGTTCGCAAGGAAAGTTCCCTGCCATGTGCCGCGGCGTGAATCACGAAGTCCGTTTACATTCTGGCTCCAGGAATAAACTTGTTTATTGGCGATCAGCTCTTCACCTCTTTTCTTGTCAGTATTACTGGGAGCAGGGTTTTGATTGATATAACCAAGTGCTGCATATTCCCATTCTGCTTCGGTGGGCAGGCGATAAGCCGGGAGCAGGATACCATCTTCAAATGTTACCTGCGTACGTGGCGTTCCGTTTGGATTCTTAAGTTCGTTCTTTTTTGATTTGGCAGCAGGACCAGGAGTTGCCTGATATTCACCTACCAGATATGATTTGGTATTAAAATTTTCCTGTCCTAGTCCCTGAATGTTTTTAAGGGAGTTCTTATTGATGAACCCGCGGTCAACGAGAGCCTTTTCATTCACCCGGTCGGTTCTCCAGATACAGAAATCATGCGCCTGTCTCCAGCTTACACCGACCACAGGATAATAGTTATAAGAAGGATGACGGAAATAATATTCCACCAACGGTTCATTGTAAGCCAGTTCGCTTCGCCAAACCAGTGTATCGGGAAGTGCGGCATTACGCACGGCCTGATATTCATCTCCTTCAAAAACATTGTTTATCCAGTAGAGATATTCGCGATAATGTACGTTGGCAACTTCAGTTTTGTCGATGTAAAAGGAATTCACGGTCACACGACGCGGAATATTATTCCAGTCGCTCATTACATCTTCTTCCGTGGCACCCATGGTGAAAGTACCCCCCTGAATAAACACCAAACCGGGGCCGGTACGTTGTTCCTTTTCTTTGGACACCTGGTAGCCTCCCATATTTTTGTCGTTGTAATTCCAACCCGTCACGGCGCTGGATTGGGTCTTGGTTTTGCAAGAACCCATAACGGCGGCAAAGGAAGCGAGGGTAATCAGATTTTTGAGATTCATAGAAAACGCGTTTAACCGTGATTTGTTAAGTATAGAAACGTGGGTTTGAAACAAATATTGTAAATCAGACCCCCCTGATAGTATAGTACGCAAGGTGGACGAAATTAGTTTGTTTATCGGAAAAAATCCAGTTTCGGGAATGTTAAACCGTAAGGATTTGTTGGCCGCTTTTTTGCTTAGCTTTGCCCGATTATCGGAAACATTGAAACTGTGCAATATTCTGGTTATGTTTCCGTTGGATAAAAGGAAAACAAGTTATGTCGTTGATTAACTGCGTGATTGCAGAAAGAACGACTTCCATTGTTGGAACTTACTAAAAACCAACTAATTAGCTATCGAAAATTTCTACTCTCTAAATGTTAAAATGAGCCGGATTTCGTGATTTTTCGCGGTAATGTCTCATTTTGCGACCAGTTCCTTTTATCAGATAAATAAATTAATTCATGAAAAGAGTGTTTTTTCGACTAACTGTTTTGGTATGCTGCCTGTTTTTATTTCACACTTTGAGTGCCCAGTCAACTGCTCCGATAAATGTAACTACAACTGCTGTCCCGTTTTTGAGAATATCTCCTGATGCCCGGGCGGGCGGTTTGGGCGAGGAAGGCATTGCGACTTCACCCGATGCAAACTCTGCTTTTTATAATCTTTCTAAAACACCTTTTTCAGAATACAAGACGGGAATAGGTATTACTTATACACCCTGGTTGAAAGATCTGGGTTTGAACGACGTCTATTTGCTGGCAGCATCTGGTTATCACCAACTGGATGAAAACCAGGCGTTATCCGCATCACTGCGCTATTTTAGTCTCGGTAGTATCCAGTTTTCCGATTATAACGGCAACAACTGGGGGGAAGGAAGACCACGGGAATTTGCCTTTGACCTCGGCTATTCACGTAAACTTTCTAATAAATTGGGAATCGGTTTAACCCTCCGGTATATCAATTCGAATCTTACTTTGGGTGCCGCAGCCGCTTCGGGAAGTATTTCTGCATACAAGGCAGGTACTGCCGTAGCTGCTGATTTGTCATTCACTTATAAAAATGTGGCCGCTAATCAGGAGGGTTGGACATTTGGCTTTGTGCTTTCAAACCTGGGAACTAAAATAGGGTATACCAATGATGCAACTCAAAAGGAATATATCCCGGCCAACATGGGACTTGGCGGGAACTATACAAAGGTTTTTGATGAACAAAACAAAATCAGCTTTGGCCTGGATCTGAATAAATTGCTGGTGCCAGCTCCCCCAACACCTCAAAATGGAACTGACACGGTATCACAGGAAGCGCTGAACGAATATTACAGCCAGAGTGTTGTGAGCAGCTGGTTTAAGTCGTTTAACGGGCAATTCAATACAATCAATGCATCTATCGGAGCTGAATATACATACAACGATCAGTTTATGTTTCGCCTCGGTTATTTTTATGAAAGCAAAGACCAGGGCGGAAGACAATATTTCACAATGGGGGTCGGATTAAAATATAATATGCTTGGATTAAATTTCTCATATCTCATTCCGTCGGGATCAGGTATTACGAGAAATCCATTATCCAATACGATCCGGTTTGGATTGACTTTCGATCTGGATAGTTCTAATCCAAATAAAGCCGTTTCAGGTTCAGAATAGCATAATAATAATTCCCGGAAGAGCTGTTTCATGAAAGGTTATCTACATTTGACGACCATTGAAACAGCTTTTTAAATTATAATCAACATGGGTTACCGGATTGGTTTGGGAACCGATTTTCACCAACTCGCCGAAGGCAGAAAGTTATGGTTGGGCGGCGTTGAAATTCCCCATCATAAGGGCGCCACCGGACATAGTGATGCTGATGTGTTATTGCATGCCATCTGTGATGCATTACTGGGCGCTTTGAATCTGGGAGACATCGGATTACATTTTCCTGATACAGATATGAACCTGAAAGACATTGATAGCAAGATCCTGCTTCGCAAAACTTTTCAGATGGTAAGTCAGAAAGACTATCGTGTTGTAAATCTGGACACCGTCGTTTGTCTGGAAAGACCAAAAATAATGGGGTTTGCTTCTCAAATTAGAAATGTCATTGCAGGCATATTAGAAATTGGCGTGGACGATATTTCTGTTAAGGCAACTACGACTGAAAAACTGGGTTTTATTGGAAAGGAAGAGGGAATCATGGCGCAGGCCGTGGTATTGTTAAGGAAACCGGATTAATTATCTTTGCGCCCATGTCCATTCCTGTCAAGATCATAAATCAATCTGTTCATCCGCTTCCCGCTTATGCCACCCCTGACGCTGCAGGGATGGACCTGAGAGCAAATATTTCATCAGTGGTCACACTGCAGCCATTGGAGCGTCAGCTGATACCCACCGGTATTTTCATAGAACTGCCATCCGGATATGAAGCGCAGGTGAGGCCCCGTAGCGGGCTTGCATTAAAGCATGGTATCACCTGTTTGAATTCCCCCGGCACGGTTGATGCAGATTACAGAGGAGAACTGAAAGTCATATTAATCAATCTTTCCAATACGGAGCAACACATTCATCCCGGTGACCGCATAGCGCAAATGGTCGTAGGAAAGGTTGAACATGTGGAATGGCATCCCGTGTCGGAATTGGTTGAGACGGCCAGAAATGATGGAGGATTTGGTCACACCGGGAAGATATAGGATGAGATTGCAAGACTAAAAACCTTGAGGCCTGCCGCAAATCTTCACCCACCCATAAAAAAGATTGAATTTTGAATATGATCAATGCAGGCAAGATTTTACTTACATGGAGTTTCGGAATATTCCTGTTTGTAATTATTGGAATTGGAAACTTTTCGTGCCGCTCAACAAAAAAGATTACAACGGCTATCAGCAAAAAAGATACAATTCAAATCAAAACGGATACTGTTAAGGCAGTCGAAGATTTACACGCTGATTCCCTGAAATATATCAGTCAGTTATATGACCATATTCAGTCAGGTATCATCGACTGTAGAACGTTTTCCGCAAAACTGAAAGTTCACTATGAAAGCAGTGACGGGAAAGACTATGAATTCAATGCTTTCATACGCCTCCAGAAAGATAAAATCATCTGGATTTCCATTAATGCACTATTGGGCTTTGAAGCTTTCCGCGCGGTGATAACACCGGATAGTGTGAAAGTGCTGAATAAACTCGACAAAGTGTACCAGCTAAGGTCTGTGGGTTATTTACAGAATATCAGTCACCTGCCATTTGACTTTCATACTCTGCAATCCATAGTGCTTGGTAATCCCATTTACCTCGACAGTAATATCCTGTATTACAGAAAGGATATTCAGGGAATTTCCATACTCAGCATTGGCCCGATTTTCAGAAATTATCTGACACTTAATAACGATCTGACTTTGAAGCGCAGTAAACTGGATGATATAGATCCGCTGCAAACCAGATCCTGCGATATCACATATGGGGATTATGAAAAAGCAGACACGGCTTTGTTCTCAACATATCGTAAAATTGTAGTCTCTGAAAAAGCCAGGCTGGATGTTGAATTGAGTTTTAAAAATATTCGTTTTAACGAGAATTTAGACTTTCCATTCTCCATCCCGAAAAATTATAAACGCAACTAGACGTTATACAGTAACTTCATCCCGAACGTAATTCGCATATGCGCAAACCGATCATCCTGTTCATTTCCGTTTTCTTTTTGTTATCCAGTGTGCACGCGCAGTCACCAACCCAAAGCAGAAGCGAACTCGAAAAAGAACGGGCTTCCATACAAAAGGAAATAGAGGATGTAAAGCGTTCTCTCGATGAAACCCATAAAAACAGGAAACAGACCCTGGGCCAGCTGGCTCTCTTGCAAAGGAGGTTACGACTCAGGCAGGCTGCTATTTCTAATATCAATCAACAGCTGAATTTTATTCAGGCTGATATGAATACTTCCTGGCAGGAAATTATTAAACTCAAGAAAGAGCTGGATACGCTTCGTAAGCAATATGCTGAAAGTGTGGTCTATGCTTATGAAAACCGGACCAACTACGACTATTTAAACTTTTTATTTGCCTCCAGTAATTTCAACGATGCGGTAAAAAGAGTCGAATACCTGAAGTCATACAGAGCCTATCGTGAACAAAGAGCTGAGAATATTCAGAGAACACAGGTTCTTCTCCAAAATAAGATAGACGGTTTAAAAATAAAACGTATTGAAAAAGACGAGGCGCTTGTAAAACAGAACAAAGAACGTCAGGTTTTGGAAGTTGAGAAAAAAGAAAAAGATCAGGTCGTTGAACAGCTGCAGGGCCGGGAAAAAGAGTTAAAGAAAGAGATGAATGCCAAGCAACGGCAGGACCAGAAACTGGGTAACGCCATTGCGGCTGCGATCCGACGTGCACGTGAAGATGCCGTTCGGGAGGCAAAAAAGCGAGCCGCGGCTGATGCTGCAGCCAATACAACGAGCACGGCGACGGTAAAAACAGAAGCGGCCAAAAATGCCACGAATCCGGGAAATGCCGGGACAATGCCATCGAGCGTGAAACCAGTAGTAAAACCAGCCGCTGCGACGATTTTCAATACAACTGCAGATATTGCATTATCAGGAAATTTTGAAAAAGACAAAGGTCATTTGCCCTGGCCCATTGCATCCGGCACCATCGCAATGCGGTTTGGTCCGCATGAATATATCAAAGGTATTGTACACAATAACCAGGGAATTACCATTGAAAGCGCAGCCGGTACATCTGTAACGGCCGTGTTTGACGGAGACGTACAAAGTGTGTTTAATGTGGGTGACGTCAGTGCTGTGATGATACGGCACGGTAAATATTTTACTACTTACAGTAATCTCTCATCTGTTTCGGTTTCCAAAGGCCAGGCCGTAAAAATGGGTCAGGTACTGGGAAAGCTCGGCGATATTGGTCAACTCGAATTTGTACTTTCCGACGATAAGGATCATCTGTTCGATCCGGAAAGATGGTTGAGGAGATAGTCACTGAATACTTCATCAAATCTTTTCCTGGGAAAGTTTCTTTGCCGGATGTGATTTTGGCAGGAAACGATCATATAGTCTTTCGTAGATCGGTACGATATTGTTGATGTCAAATTTTTTGGCCTGCTCGTACGCATTCACTTTAAAAGTTTTTAGGACATCATCATTTTCGAGAATGGTTATTGCCTGACGGCTCATGGATGCTACATCGCCCACCGGGCTCATGAACCCCGTTTTCCCATTAATATTTATTTCGGGTAAACCGCCAGCATCGGATGAAATGAGAGGTACACCTGCAGCCATGGCTTCCAGTGCAGCCAGTCCGAAGCTTTCGTATTCAGAGGGAAGAATAAAAAGGTCCGACACCGCAAGGATCTCTTCAATTTGTTCCTGTTTTCCAATAAAACGAATATCCTCGATGATGCCCAACTCACGGCTTAAATTTTCTGCGTCAAAACGATCGGGACCATCGCCGACGAATAACAGTTTTGATGGAATTTGTCTGTTTATCTCCGCAAATATCTTCACGACATCAAACACCCTTTTGATCTTGCGGAAATTGGATGCATGGACCACGATTCGTTCATTATTTGGTGCAATTACTTTGCGGAATGGGTCAATGGGTTTTCGTTTAAACCGCGACAGATCCACAAAGTTGTGAATGACTTCGATTTCCTTCTTAATATCAAAAATGCTGTATGTTTCGTCGCGAAGGTTTTGCGAAACGGCTGTTATGGCATCACTTTCATTGATTGAAAATGCAACAACCGGAGCCAGTGTTTTATCCCGCCCGACCAGCGTTATATCTGTACCATGTAAAGTTGTGATGACCGGAATGATAACACCCTGTGTTGCTACAATTTTTTTTGCCATATACGCGGCAGAAGCATGCGGGATGGCATAGTGAACATGAAGCAGATCCAATTGATGATTGATGATCACATCTACCATCGTACTGGATAATGCTGTTTCGTAAGGCTGATAATCGAAAAGCGGATAAGATGTTACACGCACTTCATGATAGAAAATATTCGCGTTATATTCAGTAAGCCGGACCGGCTGCTGGTATGTAATGAAATGCACCTGGTGGCCTTTATCCGCAAGAGCTTTCCCGAGTTCTGTGGCAAGGACACCGCTTCCGCCAAATGTCGGATAACAAACAATTCCAATCCGCATGTACTAATTTATTAATCGAAGTTAAACAGATTTCCCAGCTTCACATAACACCGTTCATTACTTATCTTAGCAGAAATAAACAGTTATGCGTTCGTTTTTGTTTGGTTGTTTTGTTTTTTTATTTACTGGTTCTTTAACTGCACAATCAGATTCAGTTTTTATCAGAAAAATTGCAGACGAAATTTTCCACAACAGCACGGCATATAGTAATCTCCATACGTTAACAAAAACCATTGGACAGCGTTTATCCGGATCTCCATCTACGTATACTTCCGAAAAATGGGCGCAGGAAGCTATAAAAAAAGCCGGAGCAGACCAGGTGTACTTACAAAAAGCAATGATTCCACATTGGGTTCGGGGAGGGAAGGACCAGGCTGCCCTTATAATCGGGAAAAACAGACAAAGCCTGGAAGCAATCGCTCTCGGCAATTCAGTATCGACTCCGCCGGGCGGTATCACGGCGCCCATGATTCTTATTCGTGATTTTGACGAGCTTGAAAAAAGAAAAAATGAAATAAAAGGCAGGATTGTTTTTTATAATCATCCGTTCAATGTCGACTTTGTGTGGACTTTCCTGGCATACTCAGAGGCAGTACCCTACAGGGTTTATGGAGCAAGCAGAGCTGCAAAATATGGAGCGGTTGGTACGGTCGTGCGTTCAATGAGCGAATCCACGGATAATTTACCACATACCGGGGCCATGATTTATAATGATTCATTTCCAAAAATTCCATCGCTGGCGGTTGGTTTGCGGGACGCGGATAAACTGGCTGACGCGGTATCAGCTGGCTTAACGGTTGCTGATCTCAAAGAGAACAGACCAGAACTGAACCTCTTTATTTCTACCAACGCGCATGCGCTGCCTGATACCATCGGTTATAATGTAATTGGTGAGTGGAAAGGCTCCGAGTTTCCAGATCAGTTTATAACCGTGGGAGGGCATCTTGATTCCTGGGATCCGGCGGAAGGTGCGCACGATGATGGCGCTGGCTGTGTTCAATCCATTGAAGTGCTACGGGCTTTGAAAGCTATTGGCTATAAGCCAAAACATACCATTCGCGTGGTGTTATTTACAGATGAGGAAAATGGTGGACGGGGAGCAAAAGCCTATGGTGCTGAAGCCAGGTCGAAAAACGAGAAGCATATATTTGCATTGGAAAGTGATGGAGGCGGATTTACACCGAGGGGATTTAGTTTCAAAGGAACTGAATCCCAGATGGCCGCCGTAAAACCATGGCTGCCGCTGCTGGTACCTT
>DASSGT010000902.1:0-2585 GCA_035693345.1 Puia sp.
ATCAGGCGTACGGCCGGGTTGGTAACTATGATAATTACAGTGGTGTGAAGTCCGACCCCTACTGGTCATACAGCCGGCCGCTTTTCAAACTGGGATTTAACGCAGACTATGCCATAACGGATGCCCTTCGTTTTTTTGCGCAGGGCTCTAATATCCTGAACCAAAATAATACAGAACAAAATGCGTATTTGGTCACGCATGGCGCCAGCTGGCTGTTTGGTTTTAAGTGGGGTTTGAATAAATAAGGATTCTTTTTTTAAAACCACTGAAACCAGATCAATGCGCCTGCTGCCATCGTCATGAACAAAAATGTTACCACACCTAAAATATTTGAACCTTTGGTATTGGTGTAGTTGCCCATAATTTTTTTATTGTTACATATATGCAAAATAATTCCGATCAGCACAGGAGCCGTTAATCCATATAGAATCGCTGAATATATCATTGCCTTCATGGGAGAGATTCCCATATAATTTAAGCCGAGGCCTAAAACCAGGGATAGCGAGATGATGATATAAAAAGACCGGGCTTCACTGAATTTATTATTCAATCCGGATTTCCATCCAAAAGATTCCGCAAATACATATCCCCTGGCGCCACTCAGAACCGGTATGGATAGTAGGCCGGTACCTATTATCCCGATGGCAAATAACAGATAAGCAGCATTTCCTGCGAACGGCTTTAATGCTCCGGCAGCCTGTTCAACCGTATCGATATTTTTAATACCCTGACCATTCAGCACAGTGGCAGTCGTCAGTATGATGAAGTACATGACAATATTCGAAAATAACATTCCAAAGCTGACATCCGTTTTCATGTCATTCAGAGTACTGCGGCTGACAACTTCATACTTTCCTTTTTGATGGTTTTCTTCACCTTCAATGGATGCCTCCCAAAAAAACATATACGGTGAAATGGTAGTCCCCAGGATAGCCACCAGGATGCTGATAAATCCCTTATCAAATCGTATGGTCGGAATAAACGTGGCTGCCATTATCTGCCGCCAATCCTGCCTGGAAAAAAAAGGGATGATGAGATAGACCAGTAAAACGAGGCATAAATATTTTAATACGGATGTAATCTTTTTATACGGTAAATAAATAATGATCGCTAAAATAACAATGGAAAAAGCGATACTAAACCAGATCGCAGGTACAGAGGGTAACAATAAATTTGATACGGCTCCCATACCTGCTATGTCGGCTCCGATATTCAGAATAATGGCCGGCGAAGTAGTCAGCAACATCAAATACAGAACATACCTGGGATAATAGGACTTTATTGTGCTGGCCAGGCCATGGGAAGTTACTAATCCAATTCTTGCACACATTTCCTGAATCGCAGCCATCATTGGAAATGTAAAAAGGGCTGTCCAGAGCGTTTTTAATCCGTAAGCAGCGCCGGCCTGTGAATAGGTGACTATGCCCGAGGGATCATCGTCACTGGCCCCTGTGATCAGTCCGGGTCCTATCTTCTTCCACAGGCTAAGCTTTTTTTTCGCAGCCATTCGATCCAGTTAAAATGATTAATAAGAACAAAAAAGGGAGGATTACCCTCCCTTTATATTAATCGACGAATTCGTAATCATAGGCAATGACCAACTGATTATTTACATTCCAGACCCCGGGGGCATTATATGCAATTCTTTCAGCCTTCCTTCTTTCATACCATGATTCAACACTGCCGTTCAATGTTACTTCATGATCTGAAACAGTAACTACAATGTGCGAATCATCGATAAACCAGTTACGTCTGAGTGCCTTTTCGATATCCTTTTTTTCGATCTGGTCGTCAGATTCTTCAATGGCGATATTATTTGTAACCCCGGTTATACCTGAATGATTTTTTACCAGATCTTCTATGGCATCTCTTTGATAATTGTAATCTACTTCGCCTTCCAGCGTAACCCAGCCATTTTCGACCTTTGCCTTTATTTTATCTTTCGGAATATCCCAATTCCATTTGGCAGCTTGTATGATATCGCCGGCAATTTCGCTGTCATCTTTTTTCTCATAATCACTGCCAAACTTAATGTCCAGTTTTACGACCACCGCTTTTACGCCTTTTACATTTTTAGCCGCTTCTTCCGCCTCTAATTTCTTTGCATAACTGTCAACTGTTCCGGTCAGCGTGACCACACCGTCTTTGGCAATCACGCCAATTTGTGACGTGTTCAGTGAAGTCTCCCATTGAATGGCATCCTGAACGTCCTGTTGTAATTCATCGTTGCTTTCTTTCATTTCATTTTGATTTTAATTGTTAGGAAATGTACGTTACCGAATTCGTCCGGTCATTTAGTTTGAAATCCACCATAATATTTTACGGGACTCCAGGAGGGTATCACTTCCGGAATGGCCGGACATAAGTTTTGATATATGCCTTCTGCATAAACGACCCTTCCGTTCACGATGGTCATCAATGCATGTATATCCTTCATTTGTTCTACCGGAAGTGAGAAATAATCCTGATTTAATATTGCGAGATCAGCGTATTGACCCGGTTCAATTTTCCCTTTCACTTTTTCTTCGCCGCTAAACCAGGCGCTGCCGCTCGTATATAATTGGAGCGCTTCAAATCGTGACAGG
>DASSGT010000903.1:0-17775 GCA_035693345.1 Puia sp.
ATTCTCAAAAACTACTTCGCCGAGGTGAATGCCTATTCGTAATTGAAAATCTTTTGCCATGTTACACGATTTCTGAATTTTAATAGCCGCGGCCACGGCATCAGATACCGCATTGAAACTGGCCATTACTCCGTCGCCCAATTCTTTTATCCATCGACCGTTAAATTCTTCAATGATGGGTTTTTGTAATTCCCTGTTTTTTTGGAGCAGGTCAAATGCTTTTAGTTCGTCACTGCCCATCAAAGCTGTGTAACCGACTATATCGGTGAACATGATGGCTGCGAGCTGACGGGTTTGAGGCATCGAATCGGGTTATCATTTGCCTTTTAAAGTTATTCATTTATGAATACATATAAACAATCATGGCATCAACGGAGTATTTAGGATTTGATGCCCGATTTAATTCACCAATAAAAAAACCCCGCTTAATGATAAGCAGGGTTTGATGTTTTTAACAGTGCCATCTTATTTTACACTTACAGTGAACAGGCTTCTAACGGTTTCAATTTTAAAATCTCCTGTTATATCCGATTTGTAAATAATATGGTACACTGGGAGTGGACCTCAGGTCCTCTGTCACGTGGATGCCAATCTTTAAGTATATATCATTACTGCTAAATGAATAACCCGATACAATTCCAAGATTGAAATTTCCACCGGTGGGCACATACCATCCATCCTGTATATCCGGATAAAAGGTTTTCATTTCTCCGGAATTCCTGATGTTGGTCGCAATGGCTTTATCAAAACCAATGTCACCCGCTACATACCAGTTGGTTTTATAGTAACCGAAATTCGTGGAGAACTCAGAACCAAAGCTGGCCATTCTTACCAGGTCGTTTTGATACCGCCTGAATACTCCATATACTTTCACGGTGACCGAAAAGTTATCCATATGCAGGACTTCTGCCTGTCCACCGAATTTTGTTTTAAAATCATCAAACATATCATTACCAAAAGGGGATGAATATTCGATGTTCAAAACGGCGGGCAATGTGGTTCTTAATTTTTGCCCATAGCCGATACCCACCACCGTCGAGTAATCCCAGCCCATTTGTACATTCACGATATGGGGTTTAAGATCATTTAGATTTCTCCAGTTTATTTGTTGCGCAAAACTGGTTTTTGAAATCATTAATATAGTCACTATGATGATGGCGCATTGTATTTTTTTCATTGTAATAATTTTTATCTATGTGATTTATCTGAGTGCGTTTAAATAATTTTTTACAATTGGATAAAAGGTATCCCATGCGAAATAAAACATCTCGTGTCCTGTTCCTTTGATCATTTCCAATTGGACATTCGGGTAACTGGATGAGAGTAATTGTGCATGACCCAATCCATACGCTTTGTTGAATTCACTGTAACAGAACAGAACTTTTGTTTTGTATTGGCTGAGGTTGGTTGTCCAGTCAAAACCGTCTTTTCTCGCTACTTCAAATAAGGCCGATTGAACAACGGCTCCAAATCTCCAGAAGGGATAAACTCCTTCGATTCCGAGGGGATTTCCTTTCCTGCTGTCAAAGGAAGCGACGATGGCCATTTTATAATCCAGGATCTCATGATCGTTTTCCTTTCCGGTCAGCAACTGGTCTGGATAAAGCGCATCATTACTGTTTTCACTCAACAGACTCAAATCTTTTGTCCTGCTGATATAATCACTGGTTTGATCCCAGGTAAAGCCACCGGGTTCAGCCAGAATTACACCATTGATGGCGGCGGGGTAACTGTTGACATAGGCAGTCGCCAGCATGGCTCCCCAGGAATGGCCCAGCAGAAATATTTTCTGGTCCTTCGACTTTCGATAGTGACTGATCACGCCGGTCAGGTCATCCAACATTAGTTGGAGGCTGTAGCCGTTTTTGTCCTCCCGTGCAGACAGACCGGAACCCCGCTGATCGTAAAAAACTACAAAGTAGCCGTCATTGGCCAGGGCCTTTGCATTCAGCATCGACCGATAATCGGCACCAGGACCCCCATGTAACATCACCACTATGGGGTCGACCGGATTCCCAAAGGTTTCGCCATGAAGCCGGGTATTATTGATGTTAAAAGCCGGAATGGATGCATCTTCAGTAACTGTTTTGGGAACCAGGTTGCCCGGTTCATTTACTTTCAGCTCCTTTTTGCATGCTGTAACAGCGATTGCGGCGATGAGTACCACACTCAAAAAACTCAGTTTCTTTTTCATGTTTGTTCATTTAATTTTTAATAATGCATGCAAGATGGCCGTGAATTTTTTCGCAGTCGACTTACCTTATAAGTTGATACCTGGTGGAGGTAAGAAACAATATTTTAGCTAAATGCACTGTAAACCAGGCGCGTATGGGGATGCGCTCAGAACCTGCGTGAGGGATGACACCTGTTTGTGATTCAAACTAGGCTGCCACTTCCATATTCAGGTGATTCAGGTATTCTGAGGGAGATTGTCCGGTGACTTTCTTAAAATTCTTATTAAAGGAGGATTTGGAATTGAACCCGCAATCATAAGACAGGCTCAGCAGGGTATATTTCCTGTTTTCAGGCCGGGAGACCAGGATTTTGAACTCTTCGATACGCAGCTTATTGATATAATCATAGAAGTTTTTTCCTTCTTTGTCATTGATCACCTGCGATAAATAGTTTGGCAGGGTATTGAGCCGATTGGCCAGTTCGGAAAGAGAAAGCTCACTTTCGGTAAATAATTTTTCCGTCTCCATCAATTGGGTGAGCCGGTTATGGAGGTTTTCAGCCATTTCAGCACTCAGACCCGATTTCAAATATTTCCGCTTTTCTGACGGGTCATCCCGGGTTATGCTCATTTTCGATTGTTCATTGGAAAAGGCATTTGCTGAAACGGCATCCGCCTCCTGGAGGATAGGACTGTTTTCTATCGATTGACCGGCGGAAGCAATGCCGGACTGAATCGTCGTTCCTTTTCCCTGTATGCCTGATGGATTGACTGGAAGGTTTGCCGGCCGCGTGGTAAAAATGCCGGGTTGGGTGATTCCAAAATAACCGATCAAAACAATAAACAACACAACACCCGCAAAAAGCACTTCATCCGACGCCAGGACCAGGATCCAGATAAAGGCAATCCCGTATATCAGAAATTGTAACCAGCGTAGGTTGATCTTTTCTGTATAGGAAAATTCGTCGAGAATGGCTTTTCTATGACGTCTCAATAATAAGAGACTCCAACAAACATAAGTTATACCGGATACGACGATCGCAGTCAGGTTCACAAGCTGAAATCCTTCATACCCGATCCCCTTATGTTGAAATATAAATACCTTCTGGTCTGCCGGTAAAATAAAAAAACGGACCAGGTAGAGATAGCAAAGTACAGCAGGAATAAAATGGACCAGCCAGAGCCTTTTCCGATTAGGAAGTTGATTTGTCAATGATGCGGTATACAAAAAAAGGAAAGGGCCCTGTACCAGGGGAAGAGGCATATTTAATCCAAGCCAGAAAGGATGCTGGTATGCGATCCCTGAAAAAAACAAATAATATAATAATAAATGCGCCCCTATAACCAGCAGCCAGACCGTGAGAATTTTATCTGCCTGCGTTTTCCCCTTTTTACTAAGCAGCAATAAGCTGAGAAAAAAAGCAATGCTTATTCCGACTATATAAATCATTCATGTATACTAAGATTCAAAAGTAAACAGAAAGTTCGTTCGTCTTCAACTTCCTTCCACATCAGTATAGAACGGGTTTTCAATTCATGCTTATTTTTTGCAGGTTGATCAATCCATTCCTACAGGTAACCCCGACCTCTATTGACATGGGTTATGGAATGTTACATCTTTGATTTTGCAAGCAAATTCCGGATTGCAATTCATTTAAATAAAAACTCAAAACAATGCATACAAAAAATCTCCTGAAAGCAGGCATTCTGGGCCTGGTTTTAGTGACCACATTTATTCTTGGCTGGGAAGGGTACTGGCGCAGCAAGGGTTATGTGGCAACTTACAACGATGATAAAGTACTGTGGGCCAACAAGAGACATGAAGTGTACCGGGCAAAGGAAAAAGCAACGGTCTTTATTGGTTCTTCCCGTATCAAATTTGATCTGGATATTCCTACCTGGGAATCTATGACAGGTGAAAAAGCCGTTCAGCTTGCCCTGGTGGGTACTTCACCAAGATTATTACTGGAAGATTTGGCCAACGACAAAAACTTCAACGGCAAATTGGTAATGGACATTACAGAGGTACTGTTCTTTTCAAATGCACCCTTCGTCAATAAGTCATCCAGTGAAGCCATCGGATTTTATCACAAACAAACGCCCTCAGAAAAGTTTAGTTCTCTGGTTGATTTCGCACTGGAATCAAAACT
This sequence comes from Puia sp., assembly GCA_035693345.1. Classification (GTDB taxonomy): domain Bacteria; phylum Bacteroidota; class Bacteroidia; order Chitinophagales; family Chitinophagaceae; genus Puia. Next base: position 4,324 of record DASSGT010000903.1, read on the forward strand.
GGCTTTCCTGGAAGAAAGCAGGTTTTCGCTAAGTGCACTACAAGGCGATATTCCGATGCAAAACCGACCAGGTGTTTATGTGTTCCCTTCATTTCCTAAATCTTTTTCATGGACTTCCTATGACAGGCAGACCTATATGCCTGATATTTTCCTGTCAGATACCAATGACATTAAAAGAGTGACAGGCGTCTGGGCAATGCTTGGATCCGATCCGACACCGGCAGTTGACGGAAATGCGCTGACGGAAATTTTTAAGGAAGTCAGAACAAATATTGATAAGATCAGGAGTCGTGGTGGTAAGGTCATTCTTACACGCACACCATCCAGTGGCCCATTTGCCATGGGAGAAGAGAAAAAATATCCAAAAGATAAATACTGGAACCAATTGCTGGCTTATACTCAAACCGATGGCATCCATTACTTCGACAATCCGGTAACAAAAGTTCTTACCTGTCCGGAATGGTCTCATCTCGCACCTAAAGATGCGGTCACTTATACAAAACAACTGGTCATGAGCCTGGAGCAAAAGGGCTGGTTTTCTGGCGAGGGACTCACACAAAATACTTTAACCAACTAAAAATCAAGTTATGTTATTCAACTCTTATACATTCATTGTATTCTTTATCGTAATACTGATCCTGCACAACCTGCGGTTTGCATGGAAGGTGAAAAAGATAAACCTCTTAATTGCGAGTTATATTTTTTATGCAGCCTGGAACCCACCCTTTGTTTTGTTACTATGGCTCTCTACAACCGTGGATTTTTTTGTAGGCCGGGCTTTATACAGGGAAGATAATAAACGAAAAAGAAAATGGTTGCTGGTCATCAGCCTTATTGGCAACCTGGGCATGCTTTCTTTTTTCAAGTATGGCGGTTTCCTGCTGGATAATTTTGTAACCCTGGTGAACGCTTTGGGTGTCAACTATCATCCTGCCAATCCCGGTATTATTTTGCCCGCAGGTATTTCTTTTTACACGTTTACCACATTGTGCTACACAATTGATATGTACAAAAAGGAATCTGAACCGGTAAAATCAATTCTTGATTTTTCACTCTTTGTTACTTTCTTCCCGCATCTCGTAGCCGGACCGATAGTAAGGCCTAATCAACTAGTGCCTCAATTTGCAACACCGAAAAAAGCTACAGGACAGCAACTGCTGAATGGCCTGTTTTTACTTTCATTGGGCTTATTTATGAAAGTAGTGATGGCCGACACTTTTTTAGCCGGTCCTGCAGATACCGTATTTACTGCGCATAACAATCTCCTGCCTCTGGATGCATGGATGGGTGTGCTGGCTTTCTCCGGACAAATATTTTTTGATTTCGCAGGGTATTCAACCTGTGCCATTGGCGTGGCCATGTGTTTAGGATTTACCCTTCCGCAAAACTTCAGGTTTCCCTACGCGGCAAGTGGCTTCTCAGATTTCTGGCGCAGATGGCACATGACGCTCTCTGCATGGCTGCGTGATTATTTGTACATTCCTCTGGGTGGCAATCGCAAAGGTTCAGCAAGAACTTATGTGAACCTGATGCTTACCATGTTGCTGGGTGGTCTTTGGCATGGAGCTTCCTGGACATTCGTTGTTTGGGGTGCCTTGCACGGAACTTATTTATGTGTAGAAAGGTGGATTGAACAGATCAGGAACAAAGGTCAGCTGCATACTTCTATTTATATTCCGGCAGAAGGGAAAAAAGTCGCCAGGGCTTCGATGGTTCCATCCTTTTTTACATCGATCATCACCAACCGTTTTATAAAGATGTTGTTTGTTTTTTTCTTTGTCACTATTGCCTGGGTGTTTTTCCGTTCAGCCAATTTCACTACAGCATGGCATTTACTGTCATCCATGTTTGGCAGGGTAAATAATGGTGCGGCTCTGTTACCAACGCTTGACATTATCAAAGTTTCTGTCATCACAATAGCACTGGTGGGAACACACTGGCTGATGCGTCAGTCATCCATTGCAGATCTTATAAAAAAGCTAAACTGGAAATTGCTTGGCATTATTTGGGCCGCTATGATTATTCTTTTGGTGTTGAGCCAGAAGAGTAGTGACTCATTTATCTATTTCCAATTTTAACAGCTATGCCCGTTATGCACAAATCAAACAAACAGTCGTCTATCCTTTTACATTGTCATAGAATTTTGCCATAGTTACATGAACATAAGGTACCAGCCAGAGAAATCCTATACCCAGTGTGAGAATACAAAGGATTACCAGCAACAGAAAGCGAAGACACAAATAAAATAATTTCTCTTTGTGTCCGTCCATCATGGACTTGCTTTTCTTTAAGGCGTCCTGGGGTTTTATGAGCGGGTCATCTGCCAGTATGTAAAAGGTCATTGAATAACCCAGTGCGGCGATAATTCCCGGAACAATCAGCAGCAGCGTCCATAAAAAAACGTACAGTAACATCAACAGATAAGTTACCAGGGCCGTTGCAAAATGATTGAATCCATCAAACAGCTGACCTACGCTTCCTTCTTTGCCGCGTGCTATGGTAAGGGAAAAAATAGCCGCCCCCAATGCCAGCGGGCCGCCTATGATTAAAGTCAGCGTAGAACTTAAAGTAAGAAAGGAGCCATGGGCACGAAGTGTGCCTGAGGTAGTGGTAAGTAATGTGTAGATAAAAAATGTGAGGATGGCAATCCCCCATTTTCCTCTGAGGGCTTCACGGGAAGCCCTCATTAAGGTCAGGTTGTCGGTATTCATTGTCAGGTTGTTTTAGTCGTTGAAAGGGCGCAGAAATGAAGTTATATTCTTTTACTGAGATTTATTCGGTCAGTCTGTACTGCAGCTGACGGCAATAGAAAGGAATGATTATATTATAAAGAGGGAAAGGCATCCGGTTCAGTTATTCCGGATTGCGGGGCATCAGATAGGAATTTTCATTGATTTCGGGATCTAACTTTGACCTCCTTTCAAGGTAAACCGCTTCCAGTGTCTTAACTTCTATGATCAAAGTGCCTACCTTATCCTTAAACCTCTCATAAAAAGCATCATAATCAAACTGGTCCCTTATTAATTTGATTTTGATAGGGGTTTCGGAAATGGCGGCTAAAAAAACCGGGTAGAATCTTCTTTTTTCACTCATGCCATAAAAATAACTGGCAGTTGATTCCAAAAAAAAGTGAAAACACCCTTTTTAATTCAATAATTCTTTGTAATATCTCTCCAAACAGTAGATACAACATGGAGCAGTGGCAGCTCGCTTCGTTCGGAGACCGTTTTATCCATTCCCAGCTCCGCTTTTGCCAATTCTTTTGTGGAAATCAGCGCGATGAATGATATGATCATGGAGAGCCCTGCTATCACGAAAAAACCAAGACGTTTATTCATCCGAAGATTGCTGTGTGCCTTTTTTGAAAAGTGCTTAAGCATACGATTACGTTTTCGTTGATGAGCCCTCCGGTTTTAGAGCGAAAAAGATACCAGATCGACATTTATTTGATTGTCAAATCATTATAATTACCAACGGGTTGCATTACTGTCCGGTTTCGAAACACCGGGCGTTCAGATTTGAAAATAAGACTCTCACCCCAACGTAAGCTTTTATCCATTTATGCTCTTCTACATTTCATGTCCCACAGACAGATTCTGCACATAATCCATTACCGAATTGAGTTTGAACGGGTACACTTTTCGGGTTTCAGTCATATCAATATCATCACCTTCGGCATAGGAGATCATGAGCGCAGCAAACGCTTCGCTCAGTGATTCACTGGCGGCCGCTTTTTGAGCGCGGAGGGCATCCACCGGTACAAACTCAACGACAAATTTGTTTCCTGCATGATTTTCGAACATTTTTACTACTTCCAAAGGACTCACTGGTGCAGGGCCACCTATCTTGATTACGGCATTCTTTGCTGATTCATTATCCAGCGAAGCCACCGCGATCGCAGCCACGTCTACCAGACTAACCCAGCAGATTTTATTCTTCCCTTCGCCGTATATGGTCACTTTAGAATTTGGAAAATCAAATCCGACGGCCGGTGTCAGCCACACTTCCATAAAAAAACCAGGCTGCAGAATGGTATAATTCATTTTGCTTTCCATCAGTTTCTTTTCAACATTCCGCTTGGCAGTTTGTAAAGAAAATGTTTCATGCATAGGACGGAATGAAATAAAAATAAATTTACCTACCCCGCTATCCATAGCAGCCTGAACCAGCCCAAGCTGGCCCGTACCGTCAACGGTTTCAATAGAATCCCCTTCCTGTCGCGATAAGGTGGACGATGCAGTTGAAATAACAGAGTCAACACCCTCCAGGGCTTTTATGACGGATGCAGCATTCTTCAAATCACCTTCTGTTGTCTTCACCCCCATCTTTCTCAGAGCATCAACTTTTGCGCTGTCAGATGTAGGACGTACAAATGCTTTTACGTTTTTACCCGCGTTTACCAGCTGACGACAGATTTCCATTCCGAGAAAACCCGTTGATCCCACAACCAATACGGATTGGTCTTTTGAATTTTTTGACATGAGCTTGAATTTAGAGATGAATGAATAGAAAACGGTGGGTAAGGATGCCGCTGACAAGGAGAGATTTAGACGGGGTGCGATTAATAATTTCCCGACAACACGATGGCTTGAAAATTCCCTCCAAAAATATAAAGAAAAATGGATGGAAACCAAAATCAAATAAGTGAATTTGTCCTGGTTATTAAGTCAGGTCATTGAACAGATGATGGATAATAAACAGAGGTATTTTACCTGATCCCTTTTTCAAAGAGAATCGTATTACCATCCTTATAAAGACCAACGACAGATTTATTTATCCTGTATATAACGGCGAAGTTTTTATTCTCGCTATGAGTCGAATCGCCCAGAAATCTAAATGTGTGTTCAAGAAAAGGATACCCGGCCGTATCTACGACTGATCCGCTCGTACGATTTAATTCTTCCTTTAACAACATGTAGTCCGCAGAAGAGAATTTGATCAACGCCACCGAAATGTATTCGCCCTGCAGATCAGGATAAGAGGCATACTTCTTAACGATTTTACCGGAGGACGGAAATTGAATACCCGTATATTTTTCGAAATCCTCTTTATAGAAACTGTCCCGTGGAACCAGTGAAACATAGGCACCATAACCAACGACAACAATGATCAGGGTCGGAAAAAGCAGCGCCAGCTTACGATAGCCCCGGCTTAAAAGCCATTTATACAATAAAATCAGCAAAACAAACCCCAGGAGAAACAGGGCCAAAACGATCAGAATAAATACAAGATCCATGATATATTAATAGCAATATAAAGATACTGTATGTCAGGTCAATTGGAAGTAAGGACTATGATACGGATCTTTGGTTTATTGAAAGACGGCCGCCACTCATTACTATATAAATAGATCAGAATGGACAGCAACCCATGGCTTCATATTCCACTGGAAGATTATGAACGGCATATGTCGCATCACCTGGTTGGACAATCAACTCTTTTAAATTCATTGACAAAAAAATACCTGGATGAAATAAAACCTGAAACCGTCATTTTTCTGGGCATTGCAGGAGGAAATGGTTTGGAGCATATTGACAATAATATGGCGAAGAAAGTTTATGGAATTGACATCAACCCAAGCTACCTGGAGACAGCATTTAAAAGATTTAACCATCGAATCCCTTCCCTCCAACTTTTGAATCTGGATATCACCATGCATTCAGAAAGTCTCTGCAGATCGGATTTCATCTGGGCTGGATTGATATTTGAATACACCGGAATTGATGATGGCCTCATGTTTTGTAAAAATAATTTACAAAAAGACGGACACCTGATCGTTTCGATTCAATCAAATAATAATATCCCATCTGTCAGTCCAACTGGTATAGAGAGCGTAAAAAAAGCAGGAGAAATATTTTCCATTGTCGATCCGGAAGAATTGCAAAGAGTCGCCGCAGATAAAGGATACAAACTGATGGGGAAAGAAGAAAATATCCTTCCCAATGGAAAATCAATCATAACGTTTCATTTCTTAGCAACGGGCGAAGTTCAATAATAAGTATAGGCAGAATTTGTCACAAACTTTTTCCCTGCATCGGGTCCGCTGAAATATAAAAAATCACCCTTCTTGTTTGATGGTGTATTATCTGCATTGTAATTATAGGTATAGTCGTTTGTATAAAGAACGGTGTCATTTACCGAAAATGTCTCTTTGGCCGGATTGTTTTTCTGCAAACGAAAACCCTGCAAAAGAAAAAGATGATCATGAAATTCATCGTGCAGGAGAATGAAATCGTCCACATTGATTTTATCATCATATTGTTCAAACCGGGTTGTCAGCGTCTGGTCCGGCGAGCCGTTATAGGCGGCCCTGAAGTCAACCATGGTCATTAAGTTACTGTCAGGAAAAAAACTAAATGTTACTCTTCGGTCAATATAATAACCGATATTATCTACTTTGATATTCCACTCGATCTTCTTTATCAGGTCTCCGTCATATGTGAAGAACACAAGTCTGTATACAATATTTGACTCATTTATAAATTTTATGAGTGTCAGTTTGCCTGCGGAATCATATGTATACCTCAATGTGTCGTGGTTGACGATAATATTATTCCGCATCTCACCAATTTTATTCCCGGTATAAATCACATCATAAATCGAAAATCCGGAAGCAAAATCAACTTTGGAAGCCAGACTATCCGAATTATATTCGAAATGATAATAGGGTGAGGGCAGATTAGGGCTAATGACATCTTTCAGCAGTACATGTTTTACAGGCGGTTTTGGAGGTAAAGCCGGCGGATCATTTATTGGGCCCTGGTCCTTTTTGCAGGAGAACAGAAACATCACGAGTGCCAGAGAAAGAAACGTACGGCAATAAGCTATCATAAAATAGTCATTCAGGTTCTGAAAATAATCTGTAGTGACCGCACTTTTAGCGCAACTTATCGAATGGCGGCACCCATTGTTTCATCGGTGATACGCCCTCTCCCGCCAGAAGGGTGATTCAACAATCAAACAAGTTGACAATTGATCCCGCAGGTGCGGGAACAATTGACAATTAATCGAACATCTTCTGTTCAGATCCGCACAGTTCTTTCCTTTGTGGTCCTACAAAACATTATAGAACAATCTATTCCAAACTGGCATATTCATTGAGTCGGAACCCATTACAACCAGCAGCCATGTTTAAAAATTATTTCAAAACAGCCTTTAGAAACCTGAAAAGGAATAAAAGTTATGCCCTCATCAATACCCTTGGACTCACCGTTGGCATTGCTTCCTGCCTCCTTCTTTTCCTGATGATCCGGTTTGAAAGCAGTTTTGATAATTTTCATCCGAAGAAAAACAGTATATACCGGGTATGCACCGAATTTCATAATGAGGAAGGTGTTAGCTATCACGACGGTGTTTCTTTTCCCGTAGCACAGGCAATCCGGATCGACTTTCCGCAGATCAATGAGGTGGCTTCTATTTTTAGGCGTGGCGCGCAGGTAACCATCGATAACGGTGACAAACAAACGAATAAATTTACCGAGGATAATATCTATTATGCCGAATCCGAAATCTTCAGCATGTTTCATTTCGAATGGCTGAATGGTGATGCCAAAACATCGCTGAAAAATCCCAACAACGCAGTACTGACTCAGGCCACCGCTGAAAAATATTTCGGAAACTGGAAGAATGCGCTGGGTAAAACCATTTTATTGAGCAACAAGACGCCTCATATTGTGAGTGGGATTTTGAGAGATGTTCCTGTAAATTCTGATTTTCCCATTAAAATTGTCATCCCTTATTCTGCGCTCGCCAATACGAATATCAAAAATAACCTGAACGACTGGGTCAGCACATACGGGGGTGCTTATACATTTATTGTTTTACCAAACGGTCTCACACCGCAGAAATTAAACAAAGAGCTCGCATCCTTCGCTAAAAAACACAAACCCGCTGAGTACGCGAAAGATACTTATGTGCTTCAGCCGCTCAGCGAAATACATTATGATGACCGTTTTGGAAACTATAACGATCATACGTTCAGTCATTCCCTGATCACCGCACTCACATTTATAGGCATATTTCTGATTGTGATCGCCTGTGTTAATTTTATAAATCTCGCGACCGCCCAGGCAGTAAACAGATCCAGAGAAGTAGGCGTTAGAAAAGTGCTTGGCAGCAGTCGTAAACAACTCGGAGGGCAATTCCTGATGGAAACAGCGCTCATCGTTTGCAGTGCCTGTATAATGGCCATCTTCATTGCCTATGGTGTTTTGCCTTTTCTGAATAAACTGCTCGAAGTGCAAATACATTTGAATATTTTGAGGGATCCCTCCCTGATTTTATTTGTTATTTGCACTGCCGTCGCGGTTACACTTTTATCCGGCAGTTATCCCGCCATCATTTTATCCGGATTCAATCCCATTACCGCTTTGAAGAGCAAAATCAGCTCGGAAATGGTGGGCGGCGTTTCTCTGAGAAGAGGACTGGTTGTTCTTCAATTTGCGATTGCCCATATCCTGATCATCGGAATGATCCTGGTGGTAAGCCAGATGAATTTCTTCAGAAATGCGTCTCTCGGATTTGATAAGGCAGCCATTATCAATGTGCCCCTGATCAACGACAGCATCAACCTGACGAAACTGGATTTTGTTCGTGATCAGTTGAAATCAAATCCGGAAATTCAGAAAGTAAGTTTTAGCTATGCGAGCCCATCTTCTGATTATAACTGGAGCAGTGATTTTAAATTTGATCATGCAACAAAGAGTACTGATTTCAGTGCTAACCTCAAATGGGCGGATCCCGATTATTTCAGCACGTTCGGTCTTCGGTTTGTCGCCGGACATGCCTATAACCCGAATGATACAGTGCGGGACTTTGTAGTGAATCAAACGCTTCTGACGAAACTGGGGGTCAGAAACCCACAGGATGCGATTGGTAAAGAAATTTCTTTCTGGGACGGGCGTTTAAAAGGCAATATTGTGGGTGTCGTACGCGACTTTAATGTCAATTCCCTCCGGCGGCCTCTGACTCCGGTGGTCATGAGCACCTGGAAACGCGTTTATCAGACCATCAATATCAAAATAAAACCAGGGACTGAAAAAACGGTATTGCCCTTTATTGAAAAACTATGGAGGGCAACTTACCCCGACTTTGTTTATGAGTATCATTTCCTGGACGAAACGATTGAAAATTTTTACAAACAGGAGAACCAGCTTTCACAATTGTATAAAATATTCGCAGGCATCGCCATCTTCATCAGCTGTCTGGGTTTATATGGACTGGTGTCTTTCATGGCCGTTCAGCGGACAAAAGAAATAGGTATCCGTAAAGTGCTGGGCGCATCCGTTCGTACGATCATATATCTTCTGTCGAAGGAATTTACGCTGCTGATCATCCTCGCCTTTATGATTTCTGCACCGATTGCCTGGTATATCATGCACGAGTGGCTGAAGAATTATGCGTACCAGATTCCGCTGAGTGCTTCTATATTTTTGCTGGCCATCGGAAGTTCCATATTAATTGCCTGGCTCACGGTGGCCCATCGCGCCATCAACGCGGCATTGGCAAATCCGATAACCAGCCTTCGCTCAGAATGATTCAACCCTGAATCCCTTATGTAAATGGAGCTACGGCTGGCGAAGACAGTCTTCGAACAGAGTGACTCCTGATATTATTTTCCGAGTATCAGCCACGCATTCCTGACTGCCAGTTGTTCGGGACTGGGATCAGGTATTAGTTCCAGTTTAGCTGCTACCGGAACAGGCATCGGCATATAAGCCGTTTTAAGAATCACAGAATCCATCATCCCGGCAGCATTCTTTCGTCCAATCTTCAATTCTATCGGACTACCCTCCTTGATAGTATCCCCAATTTCCTTTCTTGTTTCCTGAAAATTTGCAGCGTTTATTTCAACTCCGTTAAAACTGTAGATCACATCACCCAAATGATAACCGAACGTCTTACCGAATGGATTCATCCCACTGGTATCGATAATAACTAAATGATTGTTTTCATCCGCTGTTATGCCGACCCGACCGATCCCAAACCCGTTTATGACTCTGGCCGGAGTATATTTTACACCCGCAAGACCAAAAAAGTAGTCATAGGGAATGGGCTGGCCGCCTTCCACATACTTTGAAAAAAATCCCCTGACTTCCGGATAAGTCATCCTCGTGATGATATCAAACAGACTATCATCGTTGAAATATCGTTCCTTCCCATATTTTTTTCTCAATTCATCCATCAGCTTCCGCAAATCCATTTTGGTACCCGACAGATGAAGGAGGTACAGATCCAGTGAGGCTGCGATCAATGCCCCCTTCTGATATACATTCGTATATTCATTACTGTCCAGATCCGCGCTGTGCTTGCTTAGTTCGGTAAAAGAGAGACTGTCATTGAAGCCTGTTTTTGACCTGGTAATCTTGTCCGTCATTTTTTGCAGAAAAACAGGCACCGTATTCAGACCCGTCATGACCTGTACATGGTGAGCAGAATATTCGGTGACCCCTTCATACAACCACAAATGTTTTGACATAACGGCGGTATCCCAATTAAACTCCCTGATTTCCTTTGACGCAATATTCAGCGGCGTAATGATGTGAAAGAATTCATGAGAAGATACATCAGTAATCGCTTCCTTATTAAGGTGCTGGGGCACTTCATAGAGATAATAAAAGGAGGATGTATTATGTTCCAACGCACCGCCAAGTCCTAAAGGAAAATTCTGCTTTACCACAGGATCCCGAAAATAATACAGGAACGCGTACCGGTTCGCAGGTAATTCGCCACCCAGAAAATGGGCAGTAGCAAACAGGTAATCATGCAACCATCCGGCAATCTGACTGGCATGGAGTTTATGATTCGGCGAATAAACTGAAATCAATACATCTGTTTTACCAATTTTAAGCGTTGCTGTATCAGGCACAGAATATAAGATGGGTGCGTCGTAGAGATCATCTACATTTTTCACATTGAATACATCCATATTCCCCTTCCCCTTTGAAGGGATCAGGCTGGTTGACGCGTAGAATTCAGGTTTTCTCGTAAATGAAAGTGTAAAGGGAAGCCGTGTCATACCTTCAATAAATCCAAAGAACCCGAACGGATTCACAACAACCACTTTATTCTCTATGTCCGTAGCAGCCATCGGGAAGATGGCATTAGGGATATCTGAATTAAATATGTCACGCACAGTATAAGATATCTTCCTGGTCTGTTTTGCGTTCTTTATTTCCCATTGATTATCGTTCATCCTGCTTACAACCAACTGCTTCCCGGCTCCATCAAACGCCTTTAGGTCCGAAATAAATTTCCCATAGTCTGAGATGCGATAGGTGCCCGGAATAATTTTCGGGAAAGCAAATATGGCCGTATTGGTTTTAATCCGGGGTGTTAACAGATTTACCACAATCTGGTTATTTTGAATGTTCAGCAGGTTGATGGAATACCGATAGGAATTTTCAGATCCGGGACTTTGGCTGTAAATATTTGGAGAAAGAAAAATAAGCAGGGTTACTAATATATACCCCTGAATTTTATTATTCATCGGAAAAACTTTAATGCCCTAAGCAAAACCATTTGACATTAAATTCCTATTGTTTTTAGAGGGACGGTCCGTAGGGTCGATGATAGGTATTAAAAAAGCAGCGCATCACTTCGCAAAAATATCCCTATCCCATTTTCGAAATTCATAGTATTTGCTTTTAGGTTCGCCAGTCCAGCCATTGATTCCCTTTTTCTTTGGTAAAAAATAGCCGTGTACGTAGATGAGCGGGACAATAAAGCATGCCAGGAAAATCATGGCAATCGTACGGCCTGCAAAAGCAGAGATCCCGCAAACTAATATCAGAGTCAGAATATATTTACCAACTCTTCGGATTTTTGGTGTCCTTTCTTCGAACTGTCCCATTAGTATGTTGCCCAGGGCGTATATAATGCTTACAACAGCCACTTCAAACCAGAGGGATTCGGTTGACCACATATAATTCTCTTTATTATAAAGTATCAAAACCGCAGATAATCAACGGCACCGACAAAATTAATAATACCTATTGGCTGACCCGAAGAAATTAGACTCCATATGTCGTTCGTATCCAATGTTCAGCCGTTGATTTCTCAGTCCTGCGTGCTTGGAATTATGAAAAATGATTTGTATTTTAACATACGCCAGGCAATAATACCCCGATTAGGCTTTGTTTCGCTCTCTCTCCGCGAGGAACATCCCGTCCAATTTCCATTGAAAATAATGTGCTGACTTAAAACTAATGCTGTCACCCTAAATCCGTCACAATGGAACAGGCTAGAAACCTGGAACTGGAAATTCTTCTTACCCTGAGAAGCAATAAATCGGTTCCCACCCGAAAAATTCACGAACTATTTGAGCAGGACTGGAATCTCTACCGGTCAAAATTCAATGAGTTAATCGTAAAAAAGTTTATTAAGGTCTCTGTACAAATCCCCGAAGTATGTGTCTTTGAGCTTAGCAAAAAGGGCGACGAAAGAATAGACAAACTTTTGCACGAACGTGCCCGTGGAATGGAAAGTACAACTTCCCGGATACGAAATTTTCTAAAACGTTTCAACCGCATAAGCAGTGAATTCACCGCTTATGTTTCCGAAGGAATTAATACCTTTCATCTGTAGAACGGCTGTAAGACTGATAGAATGGATATCCATTTTTCTATAAGTCAAATATCCCTGAATGGTTCACGAAATAAATGAAAACATCCCCTCCTGGAGTCTAAAATATTTGGAGGGCTATGAAGCCTTTATGTGGAAGTACTACCCTAATCAGTATGCTAAGGTTCACCACAGAAACATTGTGCTGCCGGAAAGAAATGGTGAAAGAATCTACATCAAGCAATCCATAAAGCATTCCAATAAGGATTATGCAGAAATGGTGCGGATAACCAATGAATTCTGCGACAAATATCCGGACCCGGGAAGCTTCCCTTTAATCTGGTAAAAAGATTTACAGGGATGCTTACCAGGATTTAGCCGCATTTCTGGCGGCCGATTTACCTTTTGAAGCCAGATCTTTTCCCCTGGAGACCAAATTATCTATTTCGTCCATCGTTTTTTTCTTTACATCATCCAGGCCGTCTACGAGTTTGTTCCAGCTTTTAGAACCCTTATCAGGAGCCAGCAACATTCCCAAAGCAACCCCCGCGAGAAGAACGAATAATACATTTTTCATAATTGATCTGTTTTCAGATATAGAATCAATTTCCGGGCCATGGATCCGGACACAATTAATAGATTTGATGAATCTGCGATACAGCATTTTAAATCTGGGTATTTAACGCCCATATTTTGAGCAATACAAAGTATGCCAATGCAATTTCCCCCTGGCATTCAAATTGAAATAGTTATTGAAACCATTTATTATGAATAAGACATTTTTGACCCTACTTGTGGGAATTGGAATCGGGATACTTATAGCACCGGGCAAAGGATCTGATACATGGAAAAAACTGGTCGACGGATTTGATGAGTATAAGGATAAAATAT